>NZ_SMKB01000009.1:0-74676 GCF_004348575.1 Actinomadura sp. 7K534 | reverse complement strand
GAGCAGGGTCACGATGCGCGCACGGAGGGGGTCGGCCAGGACGCGCGTCGGCTCTCGCGGCGGACCGGTCTCCTCGTGGTCGTCACCCGTGCCGGCCGGCCCCGGCGCCGGGAGCGCCGCGAGCCGCACACCGGACGCCCCGGCGAGGACGCGCGCCGCCTCGGGGGCGGTGGGCCGGGCCGCCGGGTCCGCGTCCAGGCATCGCAGGCACAGGGCGGTGAACTGCTCGGGGACGTCCGGCGGCAGGGCGGCGGAGTCCTCGGACGAGGCACCGCCCAAGGACTCCCGGAGGACGACGCCGAGAGAGAAGACGTCCGCCGCCGGTGTCGGGGACGCGCCGTCCAGCAGCTCCGGCGCGACGTAGGCGGGTGTTCCGAGGAGGGGGCCGCCGGCCGCGGACGGGCCGGTGAACGCGATGCCGAAGTCGAGGACCTTCACGCCGACCGGGGTGAGGAACACGTTCGCGGGCTTGATGTCGCGGTGCACGATCCCGGCGGCGTGGGCGGCGGCCAGCGCGTCCGCGACGCCGGCGCAGATCCCGGCCGCCTCGCCCCAAGGCAGCGGCCCCCGGGACAGACGCGCGGCCAGGGTCTCCCCGTCCAGCAGCTCCATGACCACGTACGGGACGCGCCGGTGCTCGCCGTAGTCGTGCTCGCCGTATCCGTGCTCGCCGTAATCGTGGACGCCGGTGATGTTCGGATGCGCGAGGCCGGCGGCGGCCTTCGCCTCCAGGCGCAGCCGCCGCGTGGACTCCTCCGGCCACCCCTCCTTGGGCACCTTCACCGCGACGGCGCGGTCGAGCACGAGGTCCTCCGCGCGCCAGACGACCGCCATGCCGCCCGCGCCGAGCGGGCGCTCCAGGCGGTAGCGCTCCCCCAGCACCTCGCCCGGGGCGACGATCTCGGCCATGATCCGCAGCCTACGCCGGTATCAGGGCACGAGGTACCGGCCGTCGCGGGCGTCGGTGATCGCCATGTGGCCGGGGGCGTGCCCGATGGCCAGCGCGGGCCGGGACGCCATCACGGCCGCCTGCGGGGTCACGCCGCAGGCCCAGAACACGGGGATGTCGCCCGCCGCGATCTCGACGGGGTCGCCGAAGTCGGGGCGGCCGATGTCCGCGATGCCGAGTTCGGCCGGGTCGCCGATGTGCACGGGCGCGCCGTGCACGGCCGGGTAGCGGGACGTCACGCGGACGGCGTCGGCGACCTGCCCGGCCGGGACGGGGCGCATCGAGACGACGAGGGGTCCGCCGAACCTCCCGGCGGCGCGGCACATCCGGTTCGTCCGGTACATGGGGACGTTGCGGTCCTGCTCGATGTGCCGCACCGGGACGCCGGCCTCGCGGAGCGCGTCCTCGAAGGTGAAGCTGCACCCGATGAGGAACGCGACGAGGTCGTCCCGCCAGCGGCCGGTCACGTCGGGCACCTCGGCGACGGGCTCGCCGTGCTCGTAGACGACGTAGCCGGGCAGGTCGGTGCGCAGGTCGCCGCCGAACAAGGGGGTGGACACCTCGCCTGGCTCGGTGACGTCCAGGACGGGGCAGGGCTTGGGGTTGCGCTGCGCGAACAGCAGCAGGTCGTAGGCGTACTCGCGCGGGACGGCGATGAGGTTCGCCTGCGTCCAGCCCGCGCACCAGCCGGAGGTGGGACGGATCAGCCCGGCGCGGAACAGTGCCCTGGCCCGCTCGGGCGACAGCGCACCCGGATCGGTCGGCGCGGTCACGGTCTCTCCTTCCGGAGGCCCGGCGCGGCCGGTCGCGGAGGCGGGCCGCTCGCGGGCGGGAGAGCCCGGGTCTGCGGCGCCCGACACCCCCACGCCAGGCGCCGCACGACCCGGAAGGTCCGCATCCCGGCGATGCCGGGGGGACCTACAGGGGGAACGCACGGGCCGCGCAGGTTGGTTCCCGCTTCCCGGAAAATTCGTTCGCGAGAAGCACGCTGGGAGGTAACGGTCAGGGCGCGTAGTTCATGACGTGGTCGTGCAGCAGCCGCGGCGCCTCCGGGTCGCGGCGGCGGAACGCCTCGATCAGCTCGGCGTGCTCGGCCGACTTCGAGTAGATCTCGGTCTGGTGCAGGCGCAGGGACAGCGTCGTCCACAGCTCGATGCCGAGGCCCTCCCACACCGAGACGAGCAGCCCGTTGCCCGCGCTCTCGACGATCTCGCGGTGGAAGGCGATGCTGAGGCGCATCTGCTCGTGCAGGTCGCCGCCCTTCGCGGCCTCGCCGAGCTCGCGGTTGTGCTTCTCCAGCGCGTCCAGGCAGTCGTCCGACAGCCGGGGCAGCGCCAGCTCGGCCGCCGTGCGCTCCAGCCCGGCCCGGACGGGGAAGATCTCGGCGAGGTCCCGCTCGGTGAACTCCCGGACGCGGGCGCCGCGGTTCGGCAGCGACTCGATCAGCCGCTGCGCCTCCAGCTGGCGCAGCGCCTCCCGGACGGGGCCCTGGCTGACGCCGAGCTCGGCGGCGATCCGCCGCTCGACGATGCGCTCGCCCGGCTCCCAGCGGCCCGAGCTGATCCCCTCCACGATGAACTCCCGGATCTGTCCGGCGAGTCCGGTGCGGAGCAGTCGGGCGGGGATCGGCGCGTTCACGGGAACCCATGTTAGACGGAGCGTCGGTAAGTGGGCCTTGACGGGTAGAATATGATCGATCATAGATCAATGATGATCGGTGAGCGCCGTCGCGATCCTACGGCGCCCGCCCCGAGGAGAGAAGGTCGCCGATGGCCGAGACCGCCCAGTCGACCGGCAGGGCCGCGCCGGGCCGCAACCGCGGCAAGCCCGGCGCCCCGCGCCCGAGGAGCACCGCGTCGTCGCCCCGGAGCACCGCACCGGCCGAGACCGCCGGAGCGGACGGGCCGGCCCGTCCCGCGGCGGACGCCGAGACGCTCGTCGGCTACTACCGGCGGATGCTGCTGATCCGGCGGTTCGAGGAGCGGGCCGCCCGCGCCTACACCGAGGCGAAGATCGGCGGCTACTGCCACCTGAACCTCGGCGAGGAGGCCACGGTCGTCGGGCTGATGGCGGCGCTCCGCCCCACCGACTACCTCTTCACCAACTACCGCGATCACGGTTACGCGATCGCGAAGGGCATCGGCGCCGACCGGGTGATGGCCGAGCTCTACGGCCGCTCCGACGGCGTGTCCAAGGGCTGGGGCGGGTCGATGCACCTGTTCGACGCCGAGACGCGGATGCTCGGCGGGTACGGCATCGTCGGCGGGCAGGTCCCCCTCGCGACCGGCGCGGCTCTGGCCGTGGCCTACAAGGGCGGCGACGAGGTCGTCATGTGCCAGATGGGCGACGGGACGGCCGCGATCGGCGCGTTCCACGAGTCGCTGAACATCGCGGCCCTCTGGGACCTCCCGGTCGTCTTCGTCATCGTCAACAACGGGCTGGGCATGGGCACGACCGTGGAGAAGTCGTCCGCGGAGCCCGAGCTGTACCGGCGCGGCGCCGCCTACCGGATGGAGAGCGCCCGCGTGGACGGCACCGACGTGGTCGCCGTCCGGGACGCCGCCCGCACCGCCGTCGAGCGCGCCCGCACCGAGCACAAGCCCTACCTGCTGGAGACCACCAGCCCCCGGCTGAAGGGCCACTCGGTCGTCGACCCGGCCCGGTACCGGTCGAAGGAGGAGAAGGAGGCCCTCAAGGCCGCCGACCCCCTGGCCCGCATGGCGCTGGAGCTGGAAGAGGCCGGGATCCTCTCGCTGGACGAGCGCGACCGCCTCGACGCGGAGGTCAGGGCCGAGATCGACGCCGCGGCCGCGTTCGCCGACGCGAGCCCCGAGCCCGACGTGTCGACGCTGTTCGACTACACCTACGCCACCCCGGTCCCGGGCGAGCTCCGCCGGCTCCCCGCCGACCCCGTATTCGGTTCCTGAGGAGCGCGTCCATGGCAACGATGACCTACCGCCAGGCCCTCCGGGACACCCTGCGCGCCGAGATGCTCAGGGACGATGACGTGTTCCTGATCGGCGAGGAGATCGGCCTCTTCGAGGGCTCCTACAAGATCACCGAGGGGCTGCTGGAGGAGTTCGGGGAGCGCCGCGTCCGCGACACCCCGATCGCCGAGGAGGGCTTCGTCGGCACCGCGATCGGCGCCGCGATGCTCGGCCTGCGCCCCGTCGTGGAGCTCATGACGATCAACTTCTCGCTGCTGGCGCTGGACCAGATCGTCAACCACGCCGCGAAGATCTACGGCATGTTCGGCGGGCAGTCGAGCGTCCCGATGGTGATCCGCACCCCGGGCGGCGGCGGGCAGCAGCTCGGCGCCACCCACTCGCAGAACGTCGAGCTGTTCTACTCGTTCATCCCCGGCCTGAAGGTCGTCGCGCCGTCCACGCCCGCCGAGGCGTCCGCGATGCTGAAGGCCGCGATCCGCGACGACGACCCGGTGCTGTTCCTGGAGAACCTCTCCCTCTACAACGCCAAGGGCGAGGTGCCCGCGATCGAGGACGTCGAGCCCGCCGAGATCGGCCGCGCCGCCGTCACCCGGCCCGGCACCGACATCACGATCATCGGATACTCCCGGATGGCCCGCGTCGCCGTGGAGGTCGCCGAGACCCTCGCGGCGGAGGGCGTGTCCGCCGAGGTCGTGGACCTGCGCAGCCTGCGCCCCCTCGACCGGCGGACGGTCGTGGAGTCCGTCCGGAGGACCGGCTCCGCCGTGGTCGCCGAGGACGACTGGCTCACCTATGGCATCGGCGCCGAGATCGCCGCCACGATCCAGGAGGGCGCGTTCGACTGGCTGGACGCCCCGGTCCGCCGGGTCGCGATGGCCGAGGTGCCGCTGCCCTACGCCAAGTCCCTGGAGACGGCGGCGCTGCCGTCCGCCGGCTCGCTGCTCGCCGCCGTCCGCGACACGCTCCGCGCGACCGGCCGCGGACCGGGGACGACACCCGCACCGCCGCGACCCCTGGAGCCCGCGTCATGACCGAGATCCTCATGCCCCGCCTCTCCGACACCATGGAGGAGGGCGTCATCAGCTCCTGGCAGAAGCAGCCCGGGGACGAGATCGCGGTCGGCGACGTCATCGTGGACATCGAGACCGACAAGGCGGTCATGGAGTTCGAGGCGTACGAGGCCGGCGTCCTCGACCGGATCCTCGTGGCCGAGGGCGAGTCCGCCGCGATCGGCGCCCCCATCGCCGTGCTCACCCCCGCGGGCGGCGCGCGGCCCGCGGCCCCCGCCGAAACCGCCGCCGAGGCCGCGGCCGAGGCCGCGCCGGAACCGGCCGCCGCGCAGGCGCCCGAACCCGCGCCCGCCGCCGAGCCGGACCCGGCGCCCGCCGCGGCTCCCGGGCGCGCCGCCGGGGCGTCGCGTCCGCCGTCGTCGCCGCTCGCGCGCAGGCTGGCCCGCGACCACGGCATCGACCTGGCGGCGCTGAACGGCTCCGGGCCTGGCGGGCGGATCATCCGCGCCGACATCGAGGCCGCCATCCGCGCCGGTGCCCCCGCTCCCGCACCCGCCCAGCCGGAAGTCCGGCCGGCCGCGCCGCCGCAGCCGGCCCCGCCCGTGCGGGCGCAGGCCGCGGACTCCGACGTCGAGGCCGTCCCGCTCAACCGCTTCCGCAAGGTCGCGGCCAAGCGCCTCACGCAGAGCAAGCGCGACGCCCCGCACTTCTACCTGAACCGCGAGGTGGACGCCGAACCGCTCCTCGCCTTCCGCGCCACGCTCAACGAGGCGCTCGCCCCGGCCAAGGTCAGCGTCAACGACCTGATCGTGAAGGCCGCGGCGACCGCCCTCACCGAGCACCCGGCCGTGAACGTGTCCTACACC
This sequence comes from Actinomadura sp. 7K534, assembly GCF_004348575.1. Classification (NCBI taxonomy): domain Bacteria; kingdom Bacillati; phylum Actinomycetota; class Actinomycetes; order Streptosporangiales; family Thermomonosporaceae; genus Actinomadura; species Actinomadura sp. 7K534. The sequence continues at coordinate 68,903 of NZ_SMKB01000009.1, read as the reverse complement.
GAGGAGGACCTGCTCTTCCACAGGCGGGTGAACGTGGGCGTCGCGGTGTCCGTCGAGGACGGCCTGCTCGTCCCCGTGATCAAGGACGCGGACCGCAAGAGCGTGTCGCGGATCGGGCGGGAGACCCGCGAGCTGGCCGGCAGGGCCCGCGACGGGAAGCTGACGCCCCAGGAGATGAGCGGCGGCACGTTCAGCGTCAGCAACCTGGGCATGTTCGGCGTCGACTCGTTCGCCGCGGTGATCAACCCGCCGGAGGCCGCGATCCTGGCGGTGGGCGCCGTCCGGGACGAGCCGGTCGTCCGCGACGGCCAGGTCGTCCCGGGCAAGCGCATGGCGCTGACCCTGTCGGTCGACCACCGCGCCGCGGACGGCGCGACCGCCGCCCGGTTCCTGGACCGGCTGGCGGCCCTCCTGCAGAACCCGCTGCTCATCGTCGCCTAGGGCCCCGGCCGGCCTCCGCCGCGAGGCCGGCCGGACTGGTGAAGAATGTCCCGATGGAGTTCTTCTGCTACCACCGCGACCGGCCCGGGTCGGGGGACCTGCGCCGCGAGCTGCTGGAGGAGCACTGGTCCTACATGGACCGGTACGCGGCGGAGCTGATCGCCCGCGGCCCGACCTTCGCGCCCGGCGGCGACACGCTCACCGGCAGCGTGCACATCGTCGACCTGCCGGACCCCGCCGCCGCCCGCGCGTTCGCCTTCGACGAGCCCTGCTACCAGGCCGGGGCGTACCGGGACGTGATGCTGCGCCGCTGGCGCAACGCCCTCGGCCGCACGATGTGGGACTTCCCCGGCGGCCGGACGGGCGGCGACCGGTACCTGGTGCTCGGCCTCGGCGCGGGCCGGCCCGCCGACCTCGACGTCCCGGCCGACCGGGACGACCTGATCGCCTACGGCCCGCTCCTCTCCGACGACGGCACGGCCTGGCTGGGCACGGCGGCCCTGCTCCGGGCACCGGACCCGGACAAGGCCCGCACCGTCCTGACCCCTGGCGCCTATGCGGGCATCGAGGTCCACGCCTGGGAGTTCGGCGGCCGCCGCTGACGGACCGCGGCGCCGCGGGCGGCTCCGGATGGCCGTATCCGGCCACCGACCAATCAGGACGCGGCCGGGCCGCGAAGTAACGGCGGGCATGGCGAAGAAACCGGTCGAACCCGGGGTCGCGGCGGACGTTGCCCAGCGCCGAGAGAACGGCGCCGCCGCGGCGGGGGTCCGGGGACCGGCAGGGGTCCACAATGCCGACACTTCATCCGTCCAGGACGCGGATCGCCGCGCTGGCGGCCGCCGGGGGCGTGCTGCTGGCGGGCGGGTTCGCGGGGCTCGCGCCCGAGCCGGGCACCGCGTCCAGCCACCGCGAGGCGCCGCTCATCTCCGGGCAGCCGCAGTACGACAACACCGACGTGTACGCGTTCGTCAGTCCCGACAGGCCGGACACGACGACGCTGATCGCGAACTTCATCCCGCTGCAGGAGCCCGCGGGCGGGCCCACCTTCTACAAGTTCGCCCGGGACGCCGCGTACGACCTCAACATCGACAACAACGGCGACTCACTGGCCGACCTCACGTACCGGTTCGAGTTCCACGACCGGCTGAAGAACGACAAGACGTTCCTCTACAACACCGGGCCGGTGACGAGCCTCGACGACCCGGACCTCAACTTCACGCAGACCTACGACCTGACGCTGATCCGGCGGGTGGACGGCAACGCGCACGGCACCCGCAAGATCGCGCAGGGCGCGCCGGTGGCGCCGTCCAACGTGGGCCGGGCGTCCATGCCGGACTACGCGAAGCTGCGCGCGCAGGCGGTGCGGCCGCTGGGCGACGGGACGACGGCGTTCGCCGGGCAGGCCGACGACTCGTTCTTCCTGGACCTGCGGGTGTTCGACCTGCTGTACGGAGCGAATCTCAAGGAGGTCGGCAACGACACCCTGAGCGGCTACAACGTCAACACCGTCGCCGTCCAGGTGCCCACCCGGCATCTGGTGCGGAACGGCGACCCGGTGGTCGGGGTCAACTCGACGGTGCAGCGGCGCAACGCGGCGGGCGGCCGCACGCAGGTGTCGCGGCTCGGGAGCCCGCTGGTGAACGAGGTGGTCATCCCGCGCGGGAAGAAGGACGCGTTCAACGCGTCCAGCCCGTGGCACGACGCGCAGTTCGCCGGGTTCGTCACCGACCCGGAGCTGCCGAAGCTGATCGAGCGGATCTACAAGATCCCGGCGCCGCCCGGCCCGCGCGACGACCTCGTCCAGGCGTACCTGACCGGCGTGCCGGGCCTGAACCAGCCGCGGAACGTCCGGCCGGCGGAACTGCTGCGGCTGAACACCTCGATCGAGCCGGCCGCGAACCCGGACCGGCTCGGGGTCCTCGGCGGGGACAAGGCGGGCTTCCCGAACGGGCGGCGGCTCACCGACGACGTCGTCGACATCTCGCTGCAGGCCGTCGAGGGCGAGCTGCTCGGCAAGAAGAACGACCTGGGCGACGCCGTCAACGCCAACGACCGCGAGTTCGGGAGCACCTTCCCCTACGTCGCGCAGCCGCATTCCGGGTCGGACGTGCGGGGCGCGCGGAGCGGCGCGGCGAAGGCCGGGGCCAAGGGGAAGGACGGCGAGACCGTCAACCTCCTCAACGCGGGCGCGGTCGAGGACGCCGCGGACGACGAGGGGTCCGGCGTGCCCGGCCTGGTGCCGATCGCGGCGGGGTCCGGCGTCGTGGCGTTCTTGGCGACCTGCGGGCTGCTGTGGTGGCGGCGCCGGCCGGGACGGCTCGGCGGCTGATGCGCTCCCTTCTCAGCAGGGCGCCGCTCGTCCGGGCCCTCGGCATCGGGGCCCCGGTGGCCGGTCTCGTCGCGGCGCTCACCCTCGGATCGGCGGTCGCCTTCGGCGGCCCGTCCGAGGCGCCCGCGGCGGCCGGCGCCGAGGCCCCGGCCCAGGGGATCGCGGGGCTGCAGCAGCGGCTCCGCGACCGGCCGCACGACGCCGCCGGGTGGGCCGCGCTCGGCCTCGCCTACGTGGAGGAGGCCCGGGTGACCGGGGACACCGCCTACTACCCGAAGGCCGACGCCGTGCTCCGGCGCTCCCTGCGGGAGGAGCCCGGCAACGCGGGTGCGCTGGAGGGACTCGGCGCCCTGGCGGCGGCGCGGCACGACTTCCACGGGGCGCTCCGGCACGCCGGCCGGGCGCTCGACGCTAACCCGCTCGGGCAGCGGGCGGCGGCCGTCCGCGTGGACGCGCTCGTCGAGCTGGGGCGCCTGGACGAGGCCCTCGGCGCCGCGCGGGCGGCGGACGCCGCGCGCCCCGGCATCCCGGTCTTCACGCGGCTCGCGTACGTGCGGGAGCTGCGGGGCGAGACCCGGGAGGCGCGGCGCGTGCTCGGGCTGGCCCGGGCCTCGGCGACCGATCGCGGCGACCTCGCCTACATCGCGGCGCAGCTCGGCGAGCTGGCCTGGAACGACGGCGACCTCGGCCGGGCGGGCCGCGAGTACGCCGAGGCGCTGCGCCAGTCCCCCGGGCACGTCCCGGCCCTGGACGGACGCGCCCGCGTCCGCGCCGCGGAAGGCGACATCGAGGGTGCGCTCGCGGACCGGGCGGAGATCGTCCGGCGGCTGCCCCTCCCCCAGTACCTCACCGACTACGGGGAGCTGCTGGAGTCGCGGGGGCGCAAGGACGAGGCGGAACGGCAGTACGCGGTCGCCACGACGTGGACGCGGATCGCCGAGGCCAACGGCGTCGCCGCCGACCTGGAGACCGCGCTCTTCGAGAGCGACCACGGGGACCCGGAGGTCGCGCTGCGCGCGGCGCGGGCCGAGTACGGCCGCCGCTGCCCGGACCGGAGGGCACGGCGGTGCGGCGTCCACGCGGCGGACGCGCTGGCCTGGGCCCTGCACGCCGCTGGACGCGACGAAGAGGCGCTGCGCTACGCGCGCCAGGCGACGGCGACCGGATACCGCCGCGCCCTGTTCCACTTCCACCGCGGAGTCATCGAGAAGTCGCTCGGCAAGGACGCCGACGCCCGTCGCGACCTGGCCGAGTCGCTGCGCCGCAACCCGCGGTTCTCCCCGCTGCACGCACCCCGCGCCAAGGCCGCACTCGACGACCTGGGAGGCGCACCATGATCACTTTCGCGCTCGCGGCCGGGCTGCTCGCCGCGCATCCGCTGGGCAACTTCACCGTCAACCACTACGACGGGCTCGTCGCGGCCCCGCACGAACTGCGGATCGACCACGTCGAGGACCTCGCGGAGATCCCCGCCGCGCAGGCCCTCCCGGAGCTGGACACCGACCGCGACGGCCGCCCGTCCGCCGCGGAACTGCGCGCCTGGGCGGACGCGACCTGCCGGAAGGCGGCGGCGTCGATGCGCGTCACGGTGGACGGACGGGCCGTGACCGCGTCCGTCCGGTCCGCCGCCGGCACCGCGCCGCAGGGCGAGGCCGGGCTGCCGACGCTGCGGGCCGAGTGCCGGATCACCGCACCGGCCGGGCCCGGGGCGGTCTCCTTCCGCGCCGCCGATCCGGGCGGCCGCATCGGCTGGCGGGAGATCACCGCGCGGGGCGACCGGATGACGGTGCGGGCGCCCGGCGTGCCCGCCGAGTCGCGCAGCCGGCGCCTGACCGCCTACCCGGGGGACGCGCTCTCCTCCCCGCCGGACCAGCGGTCCGCGTCGCTGACCGTGCGGGCGGGCGGGCCGCCGCTCGCCGCCCCCGCGTCCGGCGGCGCCGAACGCGGCCTGCCGCGCGGATCCGACGGGCTCACCCAGCGGTTCACCTCCCTCGTCGCACGGCACGACCTCACGCCGGGCTTCGCCCTGCTGGCCTTCCTCATCGCGATGGCCCTGGGGGCGCTGCACGCCCTCGCACCGGGCCACGGCAAGACGATCATGGCGGCGCACGCGGTCGGCGCGGGACGGCGCCCGGTGCGGGACGTCCTCGGGCTCGGCATGACGGTCACGCTCACCCACACCGCCGGGGTCCTCGCCCTCGGCCTGCTGGTGACGACCGGGACGCTTCTCGCGCCGGAGGCCCTGTTCCCCTGGCTCGGCGCGGCGGGCGGCGTCCTCGTCACGGCGGCGGGCGCGCTGCTGCTCCGGCGCGCCCTGCGCAACCGCCGCCACACCCACGCGCACACGCACGGACACGGGCACGGGCACGGGCACGGGCACGGGCACGGGCACGGGCACGGGCACGGGCACGGGCACGGGCACGCGGCCGGCGGGCGGCGCGGCGGGGTCGTGCTGATGGGGCTGGCGGGCGGCATGGTCCCGAGCCCGTCCGCGGTGGTCGTGCTGGTCGGCGGGGCGGCGATCGGCCGCGCGTGGTTCGGGGTCGTGCTCGTCCTGGCCTACGGGCTGGGCCTGGCGGCGGCGCTGGTCGCGGTCGGCCTTCTCCTGGTCGGCTCGGGGCGGGCTCTGACGCGGCGCATTCTGGCCAAGCGGCCGCGCATTCCGTCCGGGATGATGCCTGTCGGGACGTCCGCGACGGTCGTCGCCCTCGGAGTCGGGCTCACGCTGCGGAGCCTCGTCCTGTGAGGCCCGATCCGAGCCGGCGCCGGACGCGCGGATCCGGGCGGACGGCCCACCGAGGGGAGCAGGCCATGCCGCCGGACACGAGACCGCCCGGGGACGGCACCCTGTCCGGGCAGGACGCCGACGCGCTGCTGCAGCGGACGGCGCGTGGCGACGAGCGCGCGTTCGAGCGGCTGTACGACGTGGTCGCCGCGCCCGTGCACGGGCTGGTGCGGCGGATCGTCCGCGATCCGGCGATGTCGGAGGAGGTGACCCAGGAGGTGATGATCGAGGTGTGGCGCACCGCGGCCCGCTACGACCCGCGGCGCGGCGGCGCACCGGCCTGGATCATGACGATCGCGCACCGCCGGGCCGTGGACCGGGTCCGCCGAGAGCAGGCGGCGGGCGAGCGGGAGGCGGCGGCGGGGCACGGGCCGGGCGCGTCCCACGACCCGGTCGGCGAGCGGGTCGAGGCGCGGCTGGAGCACGAGCGGGTCCGCCGCTGCCTCGGGACGCTGACCCGCCTGCAGCGCGAGACGGTGACGCTCGCCTACTACGGCGGGCATTCCTACCGGGAGGTGGCCCGGCTGGTGGGCGCGCCGCCGAACACCGTCCGGACCCGGATGCGCGACGGGATCATCCGGCTGCGCGACTGCCTGGGGGTGGAACGATGACCGGCGACCCGCACACCCTCGCCGGGGCGTACGCGCTGGACGCGATCGACGACGCCGGGGAGCGGCGGCTGTTCGAGGCGCATCTGGACGGCTGCGAGAGCTGCGCGGCCGAGCTGCGCGAGTTCCGGGCGACGACGGCCCGGCTCGCCATGGCGGCCGCGGAGGCTCCGCCGCCGCGGGTGCGGGAGCGGGTGCTGGCCGGCATCCGGCACGTCCGGCAGCTTCCACCGGCCGTGCCGGATGAGGAGCCGGAGCGCGGCGCGCGGGTCCGCACGCTGCGCCCGAAGCGGTGGCGCCGCGCGGCCGTGGCCGGGCTTGCCGCCGCCGCGTGCCTGGTCACGGCCGCGTCGGTGGGCGTGGCGGTCGGCGAGCGGCAGCGGGCGGCGCGGACGGAGGCCGCCCAGCGCGAGGTGGCGTCGGTCCTGGCCGCGCCCGACGCGCGCTCGGCGACGGGCCGCGCCACGGGCGGCGGGACGGTGACGATCGTCGCGTCCGCGTCCCGCGGCCGGGTGGTCGTGGCGGCCTCGGGGCTGCGGACGCTGCCCTCCTCGCGGGCGTACCAGCTCTGGCTGATCGACGCGGCCGGCCCCCGGTCGGCGGGCCTGCTGCCGGGCGACCGGGACCGCCCGGTCGTCGCCGGGACGTGGCGCCCGGCCGACCGGCTGGGCGTGACCGTCGAGCCCGCCGGCGGGTCGGCGCGGCCGACCACGACGCCGCTGGTCCTGCTCAGCCCCGCGTAAACCCCTTGTCGTCTCTTTGACGAGATGTGATCATTGCGAGCATGCCGGTCAACGTCCCGCTCGGTCCCCTCCTCGACCCCGCCTTCCACGTGGGCACGGTGCCCACCACGTGGGCGGAGCTGCTCGGCTTCGGCACCGGCGCGGTCAACGTGTGGCTCGTCGTCCGGCAGAACATCCTCAACTGGCCGATCGGCATCGCCAACGTGATGCTGCTCGGCCTCGTGTTCCTGGAGGGCGGCCTCTACGCCGACTCCGGGCTGCAGGTCTTCTACATCGGCCTCCAGCTCTACGGGTGGTGGATGTGGCTGTACGGAGGAGACGGCCGCGACAACCTCCCGGTCAGGCGCACGCGCCGCGGCGAGTGGGCGGCCCTCCTCGGCGCGGGCGCGGCCGCCACCGCGATCCTGACCTGGGCGCTGTCGGTCTGGACGGACTCAACGGTGGCCTTCTGGGACGCCCTCACCACCTCCATCTCGCTCATGGCCGTCTACGGCCAGTCGCGCAAGCTGCTGGAGTCGTGGTGGCTGTGGATCATCGCGGACCTCGTGTACATCCCGCTGTACTTCCACAAGGACCTGAAGCTGACCGGCGTCCTGTACGTCGTCTTCCTGACGCTGTGCGTGTTCGGCCTGCGCGCCTGGCACCGCGATCTCCGCGCCCGCGCGGCCGGCGAGCCCGCGGTGGCCGCCGCATGACGTACGCGCACGGGCTGGTGATCGGCAAGTTCTACCCGCCGCACGCCGGCCACCACCACCTGATCGACGCCGCCGCGGCCGCGTGCGCGCGGCTGAGCGTGGTCGTCGCCGCCTCCAGCGTCGAGAGCATCCCCCTCCCGCTGCGGACGGCGTGGCTGCGCGAGGCGCACCGGCAGCCGCACGTGGAGGTCTTCCCGGTGGTGGACGACGCCGAGATCGACTACGGGTCGGACGAGCTCTGGTCGGCGCACGTCGCCGCGTTCCGGGCGGGCCTCGCGATGCGGTCGGGACTCGGCGTGCCCGTCCCGCCGGTGGACGCGGTGTTCAGCTCCGAGGCGTACGGGCCGGAGCTGGCGGAGCGGTTCTCCGCCGTCCACGTCCCGGTGGATCCGCCGCGCGAGCGCTTCCCGGTCAGCGGCACCGCCGTCCGGGCCGACCCGGCGGGCGCCTGGGAGTTCCTGTCGCCGCCCGTCCGGGCGTACCTGGCGCGGCGGGTCGTGGTGGTGGGCGCCGAGTCGACCGGGACGACGACGCTGGCCCGCGCGCTCGCCGCGCACTACGCCGGGCGGGGCGGCGTCTGGGCGGCCACCCGCTGGGTGCCGGAGTACGGGCGCACGTTCACCGAGGAGAAGCTGGCCGCGGCCCGCCGCGCCGCCGGCGACGCCTCGCTGTGGCTGGACGCCCTCAAGTGGGAGTCCGCCGACTTCACCCTGATCGCCGAGCGCCACGCTGCGCTGGAGGACGCCGCCGCGCGGTCGGGTTCCCCGCTCCTCGTCTGCGACACCGACGCGTTCGCCACCGCCCTCTGGCACGAGCGCTACCTGGGGACCCCGGCCCCGGAGGTGGAGGCCGTGCACGAGCGCACGCCGCACCGCTTGTGGATCCTCACGTCACCCGAGGGCGTCCCGTTCGAGCAGGACGGCTGGCGCGACGGGGAATCCATCCGGTCGTGGATGTCGGAACGTTTCCAGGAAGAACTCGAAGAACGGGGCCTGCCCCACCTCGTCGTCACAGGCCCGCATGAGCACCGCCTGGCCGCCGCCGTTGCGGCGACCGACGCCCTCCTCGCCAAAGGCTGGACCTTCAACGCCCCGCTCTAGGCGACGGAGCCGGCGATGTCCGGAATTGATAAAGGGCCTTCGACCGGAATCGAACCGAGTACCTCCAGGACCACAACCTGGCGTGCATGCCACCACACTACGAAGGCCGTGTCTCCGGCAAGATTCGAACTTGCGTCCTCCGGGTCCGCAACCCGGCGCGCTCTCCACTGCGCCACGGAGACGTGTCTTCCGACGTGCCGAGTGCAGGAATCGAACCTGCCTGCCGCGGCTTATGAGGCCGCCGGACGCACCAGCGTCCCTACTCGGCGCGGAGGGTGCGAGATTCGAACTCGCGCAGGGATGACCCTGACCACGGCTTAGCGGGCCGCTGCCTTACCACTCGGCCAACCCTCCGGAAAACGAAAAGACCGCCCACGGTCTGCGGGCGGTCGGCGAACGTGAGGGTCACGTCCGGGCGCGGCTCCCGAGACCGGAAAGGCTGTGCATTCGATGACTGCGCATCTTCCCTCCCCTTTCGGTCTCGCTATCGACAACACCGATGATGCCGCCGCGCTTCCCGCGCGGGCAACCCATTTAAACGGGCGCCGAGTCGGACGGGCTTCGCGGGCGCGGGCCTCACACCATCGGGCGCGGGGCGGCGAGCGCCGTGTTGAGGGCGCGGAGCGCGTGGTAGACGCGGACCTTCACCACGTCCACCGGGACCCCCAGCGAGGCCGCGGCCTCGTTGACCGAGCGCTCCCGGAAGACCGTCTCGGTGAGGATCTCGCGGTGCACGGACGGCAGGGTCTGGAAGGCCCGGGCCACCACCGCGGGGCGCATCCGCTCCCCCGGCAGGCCGGGGGCGAACGAACCGGTGTGCTTGCCCATCCGCTGTCCTTCCTTCCAGCGAGCGGCCCGCCGCCCCTGGAGGCGGGCAGGCCCGAGTGCCACGACACGAATTTCGCACCGGATCCGCCCCGCGGCCCCCCACTTATGCCCGCTTTAAGGAAGCGTTGAGGCTGAGATGCGGGGGGCGGTCAGGAGGGTTCGCGGAGGGGCTCGCCGGCGGTGAGGAGGGCGAGGGCGGCGGCGCCGTGGAGGCCCGCGTCGCGGTCCAGGGTGGTGGCCGAGATCCGCAGGTCGCGGAGGTAGGGCATGCCCGCGCGCTCGGCGACCGTGTCGCGGAGGGGGTCGAGGAGGAGGTCGCCGGCGGCGGAGACGCCGCCGCCGATGACGACGTCGCGGACGTCGAGGACGGCCGCGGTGTTGAGGATCGCGGTGCCGAGCGCGGCGGCGGTCCGGCGGAACGCGGCGAGGGGGATGCGGGCGCCGCCGCGGGCGGCGGCGGTGAGGGCCCTGGCGTCCGGGCGGCCCGCGGCGAGCGTCCAGCCCTGGGCGAGGGCCCAGCGGACCATGCCGGGGCCCGAGGCGATCGTCTCCAGGCAGCCGCGGGCGCCGCAGACGCAGGGTTCGCCGCCGGGGTCGACGATGACGTGGCCGATGTGGCCGGCGTTGCCGGTGCGGCCCGTCCAGGGGCGGCCGTCGATGACGAGCCCGCCGCCGACGCCGGTCGACACGACGATGCCGAGGAGGGACGAGCTGGTGCGGCCGCCGCGCCACCATTCGCCGAGGGCCATGCACTGGGCGTCGCCCGCGAGGGAGACCGGGACGCCGGGGACGAAGCGCCGGACCGTCGCGACCAGCGGGAAGTCTCGCCAGCGGGGGATGTTGATCGGGCTGACCGTGCCGGCGGCCGCGTCGATGGGGCCCGCCGAGCCGATGCCGACACCGGTCAGGCCGGGGCCGGCGAAGTCGGCGACCAGGCCGCGGAGGGTGGCGGTGGGCGACTGGCCGACCGGGTGCTCGGCGCGGTCTAGGAACGTTCCATCGGCGGCGACGCGGGCGACCGCGAACTTGGTGCCGCCGATGTCGAGGGCGAGGACGGTCATGGGATCGCGGGGATCACGCGGTAGAGCACGCCCCTTCCGGTGAGGCGGACGGCGGGGGCGCCGGCGGGGATGAAGGCGGCTTCGCCTCGGGTGAGGGTCAAGGTGCGGTCTGTCCTGAGGTGGGCTTCGCCTTCCAGGCACAGCAGCGTCTGGGGAAGGCCGGGCGGCAGCTCGTCCGGGTCGGCGGTCAGGTCATGCCGGATAAGGGAGAATTCATCCGTATTGGGACAGTACCGGAATCCGGCCGCGGGTTCGACCCTGGCGGGCACGGACGGGACGAAACTCACCACCCGCATCAGTTCCGGGACGTCGACGTGCTTTCCGGTGAGACCGCAGCGCAGCACGTTGTCGGAATTGGCCATGACCTCGATCGCGAGGCCGCGCAGATAGGAGTGCGGGACGCCGGCGTCCAGGAAGAGCGCCTGGCCGGGCGCGAGTTCGACATGGTTGAGCAGCAGCGCCGCGAGGACGCCGGGATCACCCGGGTGGGCGCGGGCGATATCGGCATAGACGGAGGTCAGGGCCGGTTCGACCGCGGCCAGAATCGGACGGGACTTCTCGTCGAGCATTTGCGCGAGGACGGTGCGGAGGGCGTCCCCGGGAGGTTCGGCGCGGAGCGTTTCGATCCACGGGCGCAGTTCGGGTACGCCGAGGCTTTCCAGGTGGTCCGCGGTACCGGCGGGTTCGCGGAAGCCGCAGAGCCCGTGGAAATCGGTCAGCGCGCAGACCATCTCCGGCTTGTGGTAAGGGTCCTTGTAGGCGCGGGTGAAATGGTCGAGGGGGACGCCGCGCTCCTCCTCGGCGGCGAATCCCGCTTCGGCCTGCGCCATCGTCGGGTGCACCTGGAGGGAAAGAGGTTTCTCGACGGCCAGCACCTTGAGCAGGTAGGGCAGCGCCGGCCCGAAGCGCTTCACCGAGGCCGCGCCCAGCATCCCGACCGGGTCGTCGTCGATGAGCACGTTCAGCGGCGTCCCGTCCACCGACGACGGCGCCGCCGGATGCGCGCCCGCCCACAGCTCGGCCTGCGGGCCCCCGGTCGGCTCGGTGCCGAGCAGCCCGGGCAGCGCCGTGCGCGACCCCCAGTCGTACGGGCGGATCGGGGTCGTCAGCGGCATCGGCGCCGTCATGGGGCGCGCACCCGCGGCGCGGTGGCGCGGCCCCGCGGCCGGTGTGTTCCCGTGTGCAGCGATGGCCGGTCCCTCCTTGATCAGTCTGCTCAGGGTAGAGGGCGCGGTGCCCCATGGACTCAGCCACCGCGACTCGACCGCTTCGGCCGGGTGGTTCGCGCCGCCCGCTCCAGTCTGCATCGGCCCGATGCCCGGCGAGCCTTAAGATGGGCCGGGGGGTAAACGTGGGCAAGCACAACAAGCCGGCGACACGCGGCTGCCCCGGCTGCAAAGGGACCGGCACCAGCACCGCGACCGGGGAGACGTGCAACGTCTGCCGCGGCACCGGCCGCATCTGAGCCCTTCCGGGCTTCTAAGCCCCTTCAGCCCCGTCCGGGGGACGGCGCGCGATCGGGGCGGCGCTGGCTCGCCGTGCCCAGCAGGGCCAGCACGCACGACGCCCAGGCGAGGGCCGCGTACCCGCCGGCCGACAGCACGACGGTCGACAGCAGGCTCGCCGCCGCCGCGATCGTCCAGACGGCGGCGTCGACCGCGCCCTCGACGTGCGGCCGCACCGGTTCCGGCAGGTCCCGCGCGAGGCGGCCGCTGCCGCCGACGAAGCACAGGTTCCACCCGTACCCGAGCAGGAACAGCGCCACGGGACGCCCGAGATCGCCCGTGGCGACCGCCGCCAGCGCCGTGGACAGCGCCAGCGTGAGCAGGCCGGCGAGGATCACCGGGCGGGTGCCGAACCGGTCGGCCAGGCGGCCGGTCACCGGGGACAGCGCGAACATGCCGAGGGTGTGCGCGGAGAGCGCCATCCCCACGGCGCCCAGGCCGTCGCCGTGCATGTGCATGTCCAGCGGCGCGGCGGTCATCACGGCGACCATGACGACCTGCGCCGTCACCATCGCGGCCAGCGCGGAACGCGCGACGGGCGTGGTGACGAGCGTGCGCAGCGGCGGCGGTGCGACCCGCAGCACCGCCCCGCCGCGCGGCGCCGCGGCCATCGCGGCCGCCGCGGCCGCGCAGGTGACCAGGGCCAGCAGGAAGGGGCCGGTGAGCGCCGGGAGGCCGAAGCGGCCGGCGGCGGCGCCGGCCGGATCGAGCAGCAGCGGGCCGCCGACCGCCCCGGCGGCCGCGGCCCACACCACGAGCCCGATGGCGAAGCCGCGCCGGCCCGCGGGGTGCAGATCGGCCGCCGCGTAGCGGGAGAGCTGGGCGGCGGCGTTGCCGAGCCCCAGCAGCAGCATCCCGAGGCACAGGCCGGCGATGTCGCCGTGCGCGACGGCCACGGCGGCGAGGCAGGCTCCCGCGGCCGCGGCCGCGTAGCCGAGGACGAAGGTGCCGCGGCGGCTCGTCCGGCTCATGAGCCGGGTCAGCAGCAGGGCGCCCAGGCCGGTCCCGACGATGCCCGCCGTGACGGGCACGCCTCCCCAGCCCGCGCCGAGCCGGTCGGCGGCGACGAGGGTGCCGGTGGCGCTGGTGACGGCCATGGACGCGTTCATCAGGGCGGTGCCCGAGCACAGGGCGGCCATCGGACGCGACCGCTTCGCATGGAGGAGCATCCCTTAACGCTAGAAATCATGATCTGCGAAAGGAATGGGCAGATCCTGGTCTTCAGCCGCTTCCACCTCTAGTTTGAAAGGCATTCCACCGGGAGGGCCTTTCACATGAATCGGGAACTCGACGAGACCGACTGGCGGATCATCGGCGAGCTCCAGCGGGACGGCAGGCTGTCGTTCAACGCGCTGGCGCGGCGGGTCAGCCTGTCCTCCCCGGCGGTCGCCGAGCGGGTGCGCCGCCTGGAGGAGTCCGGTGTGATCACCGGCTACGGGGCGCGGGTCGATCCGGCGCGGGCCGGGCAGCCGCTGACGGCCTTCGTGCAGATGCGCTGCGCCCACGGCCGCTGCCTGCTGAAGACGACCGAGGCCGAGGACCTGCCGGAGGTCACCGAGGTCCACAAGCTCAGCGGCAACTGGTGTTCGATGCTGAAGGTGCGGGTGGCGTCGATGCCGCATCTGGAGGGGCTGCTCGAACGGCTCGGCGAGCACGGCGAGATGAACTCGCACATCGTGCTGTCGACCGCCTTCGAGGGCCGTCCCGTCGAGCCGCCGGTGCCCGGCGCCCGCGCGGTCACCGCCTCCGCGGGCTGGAGGCGCGGGCGGGAGCGGCCGTCGTGAGGGAGCGTGCGGGCCTTCGCCAGGCGGGGTCGATGCAGTATGTTCGGGGGCCCGGGTCCCTGTCCCGGCCGCGCGGTCCGCCGCGGGGCGGGGGCGGACCTAAAGATCTTGAAGCGGCGGCGCGGACGCCCGATTGATGATTGAATCGTATTCTATGTGGCACTCGTCACAACGATCTGCTCCGTGGCGGCGGTCGTACCAGCCCGGTGTGCCCGGCGATCTCAACATCCCCGACATCCCGGTCACCCAACTCCTCGACGACGCCGCGGAACGCTACCCGCGCCGGCCCGCGCTGATCTTCTTCGGCCGGGAGATCTGCTACCGGGACCTGCGCGAGGCCGTGGACAGGTTCGCCGACGGCCTGCACCGGCTCGGCGTCCAGCCGGGCGACCGGGTCGCGCTGATCCTCCCCAACTGCCCGCAGCAGGTCATCGCGTTCTTCGGCGTCCTCCGCCGCGGCGCGATCGTGGTGCAGCACAACCCGCTGTACACCGAAGAGGAGATGCTGCATCAGCTCGCCGACTGCGGCGCCAGGGTGGCGGTGGTGCTGGATCGTTCCTACGCCACGGTGAAGGCCGTCCAGGCCAAGCTGCCCCTTGAGCACATCGTGGTGACGTCGCTCATCGACTACCTGCCCACGTCCCGGAAGATCGCGCTGCGGCTGCCGCTGGTGCAGATGCAGCGGCGGCGCGCGGCCATCACCGCGGACGTCCCCCCGGACCCGCGCGTCGTCCCGTTCAAGGAGCTGCAGCGGGTCCCGCGGCGGCGCGTGGCCCAGCTGCCGCTGGAGCCGTCCCGGCACCTGGCGGCCATCCAGTACACCGGCGGGACGGAGGGGCGCCCCAAGGGCGCGATGCTGACGCACCGCAACCTCATCGCCAACGCGTGCCAGCAGCACGCGTGGGACGTCGGCGGGCGGCCCGGCGCGGACGTGACGCTGGCGGTGCTGCCGCTGTTCCACTCGTTCGGGCTGATGAGCTGCCTCGTCGCGCCGATGATGACGGGCGGGGCGGTGGTCCTGCTCCCCCGCTACGACGGCGACCGGGTGCTCACCGCGATCCGCAGGTACCGGCCGACGATCTTCCCCGGCGTCCCGACCCTGTACGAGAAGGTCCTGGACAGCCCGCGCTTCCAGCCGTCCGACCTGCAGTCCCTGCGCGTCTACATCTCGGGCGCGATGGGGCTGGGGCAGGGCACCATCGACCGGCTCGGCCGGCTGGGCGCCCGCGGCCTGATCAACTGCTACGGGCTGACCGAGGCGTCCCCGGCCGTCGCGGGCAACCCGCTGGACGGCCGGGCCCGGAACCTGACCGTCGGCCTGCCGCTGCCCATGACCGACGTCGTCATCGTCGACCCGGAGGAGCCGACGAAGGTCCTGCCGCCCGGCGAGCCCGGCGAGCTCGTCGTGCGGGGGCCGCAGGTGTTCGTCGGCTACTGGAACGCGCCGCTCGCGACCGCGCAGGCGCTCTCGAAGGGCTGGCTGCGCACGGGTGACATCGCCGTGATGGACGAGCAGGGTTTCCTCACCATCCTGGAACGCCTGCGCGACATGATCAAGGTCAGCGGGTTCACGGTCGCCCCGAGCGAGGTCGAGAAGGTCCTGCGGCGCCATCCCGCCGTCCACGACTGCGCCGTCGTCAGCGTCCCGGACCCCCGGCGCGGGGAGCGCATCATCGCGCACGTGGTGGAGCACCCCGCGTACCCGTTCTCGGCGGACGAGCTGCGGCGGCACTGCAAGCGCTACCTCTCGCACTACAAGGTGCCGGACGAGTTCCGCCCGCGCACGGATCTGCCCCGCAGCCTCGTCGGCAAGGTCATCCGGCAGCGGCTCCGCGACGAGGTCCTCGACTCCTCCGCTCAGGCGACGTAGCCGGGCGCGGCCCGCGCCGGGTGTTTACTGGGCGGGTGCACATCCAGACCGTCCAGCCGGAGCTGTTCGCCCGGCTCGTCGAGATCGGGCGCGGCTCGGCCGGCGGCGCGCCCGCCGAGCCCACCCCGGAGGGGGTGACGCTGTACGACCGGCACGGGGTGCTGGTGGTCCGCGTCGGGGACGTGGTGGTGAAGGCGCACCAGGCCGACCGCGACCACGGGCCGCGCTTCCTGGAGCGGATACGGCTGGCGGGCACCCTGCCGCGCGTCCTGGTCGGGCCGCTGGGGCTCCCGCTGAGCGTGGACGGCCGGACGGTCACGGTCTCCCCCTTCGGAGAGCCGGTGGACCCGCAGGGCGACCTCCCCTGGGAGGACGGGGCACGCCTCCTGGCGGAGCTCCACTCCGCGGCGGTTCCGGCCGGCGCGCCGTCCTGGGGGCGTCCCGCCCGCATAGCGCGCCTGGTCTCGCGCCTGGCCGACGGGCCCGCCGAGGACGAGGTCCGCCGGGCGTTCGCGACCCTCCCCTCCTGGATACGCGGGGAGTGCGAGGAGCCGCCCGGGACGGCGGAGCGCCTCATCCACGGGGACTGGCATCTCGGCCAGATGGTCCGCGCCGCGGACGGGCGGTGGCGGCTCATCGACATCGAGGACCTCGGCAGAGGCGATCCCGCCTGGGACCTGGCCCGGCCCGCGGCGCTCTACTCGGCGGGCGTCCTGCACCCGGAGGACTGGAGCCGTTTCCTTGGCGCGTACCAGGCCGCGGGCGGCCCGGCCGTGCCCGCCGTCGGCGATCCATGGGAGGACCTGGACATTCCGGCGCGAAGTCTTGCGATCCAGATAGCCGCCACGTGCGTCATATCCGCCAGAAGGGAAGATCGGCCGCTCGATGAACCGGAGCAGGCGATGGTCGACGCCTGCGCGAGAATATCCGCGGCGGGGGACACGGCATGACGTGGCGCGGAACCTGCCCTACATTTAGCCTCTACCTGGGGATCCACACCGGAAGGATGACAAGGCGATGCACTGCCCTAAGTGTCGTGGCGTGATGCGGACCTACACCCGCAGCGGCGTCCACATCGAGCAATGTGACAGCTGCCGGGGGATCTTCCTCGACTACGGCGAGCTCGAGGCCCTGGCCCAGATGGAGTCGCAGTACCGGGCGGCGCCGACGCCGCCTCCCGCCGCGGCCCCGGGATGGGGTGCGAGCGCCCCGGCCCCGGCGGTGCACCACCATCACCACGGCGGGCACCACGGCTACCGCCGTCAGCCGGGTGTGTTCCACATGCTCTTCACGACCTGAGCCGCTTCACGACCTGAGCCGCCGCACGCGGCCGGCCGGGTGACGGCTTCCCACGGCCCGCCCCCTCGGGAGTCCCCAGGTGGCGGGCCGTGCGTCTGCGCCCTTCCTGAGGTCCGGATCCCTCAGAGGCGCGGGTCGACGGGCTCGGATTCGAGCGCGAGGACGGCGAAGACCGCCTGGTGGACCCGCCACAGCGGCTCCCCGCCGGTGAGCCGGTCGAGCGCCTCGGCGCCGAGCGCGTGCTCCCGCATCGCCAGCGACCGCTTGCGGCCGAGCGACCTGCCCCGCAGCCGGTCGAGGTTCGCGGGCTCGGCGTAGTCCGGGCCGTAGATGATGCGCAGGTACTCCGGGCCGCGGCACTTGACGCCGGGCTGGACCCGCCGGTCCTCCG
Organism: Actinomadura sp. 7K534; assembly: GCF_004348575.1. NCBI lineage: Bacteria > Bacillati > Actinomycetota > Actinomycetes > Streptosporangiales > Thermomonosporaceae > Actinomadura > Actinomadura sp. 7K534. Next base: position 51,461 of record NZ_SMKB01000009.1, on the reverse strand, counting down.
GGAGCGGGGCCAGCGGCTTGACGACCATGCCCTCGCCGCCGGCCGCGGTGAGCTTCTCCCACCAGGCGGTGACGGCGGCCTCCGACTCGGCCGAGGCCAGGTCGGCGGTCACCGAGGCCGTCGGCCGCAGGAGCCCGCTCGGGTCGTTGCCCGCCAGCCGCTCCGCCATCGCCAGGTGCCACTCGTGGTCCCGCTCGGCGGCCCAGGAGCGGCCCTCCCCCGCGAGGATCTGGAACGGGGCGAGGCGCAGCCCGATCAGGCCGTCCACCGTCCAGCAGTAGCGCGCGTAGGCGTCGCGGAAGCGCGCCGCGTTCGCGGCGCGCCGGTCGATGCGCTCGCGGAGGTCGCCGAGGCCGAGCCCGCGTCCGTCCGCGCGTGCGAGGACGCCGGACGCCATCGGCAGGGCCGCGCGGGCCGCGGCGCCGGTCGCCGCGTACTGGGTGCGGATGAGGTCCATGGCCTTGGCCGACCACGGCATCAGCTCGGCGTCGACGACGAGCCATCCGGTGTCCAGTTCGTCCCAGAGGCCGGCGGCGCCGATCGCCGCGCGGAGCCGGTCCAGCACCTCCGCCGTCCGGGACGGGTCGCGGAAGAAGGAGCGGCCCGTGCGGGTGTACAGGGCGCCGGTCGTCCCGTCCTGCACGCCGAACCGGCCGGCCGCCACCGACGCGTCGCGGCACACGACGGCCACGGCCCGCGAGCCCATGTGCTTCTCCTCGCACACCACGCGGGCGACGCCCTTGTCCCGGTACGCGGCAAGGGCCTCGGCCGGGTGCTCCAGGTACCCGGGCAGCGACGACGTGGCGGCGGGCGCCATGGTGGGCGGCAGGTAGACGAGCCAGCGCGGGTCCACGGCGAAGCGGCTCATCACCTCCAGCGCGGCAAGCGCGTTCTCCTCTCGGACGGCGACGCGGCCCATGAGCCGGGTCTCGACCCCCTGGTTGCCGAGGACGTCCTCGATGTTGAGGATGTCGTCCTCCCGATGGGCGGCGCCGGGCCCCGCCGGGGCGGTCAGCGGGCGCGCCGGCTCGTACCAGACCTTCTGGGCGGGGACGGACACCAGTTCCCGCTCGGGGTAGCGCAGCGCGGTCAGCTTCCCGCCGAACACCGCGCCGGTGTCCAGGCAGATCGTGTTGTTGACCCATTCCGCTTCTGGGACGGGCGTGTGCCCGTACACGACCATGGCCTTGCCCCGGTAGTCACGCGCCCACGGGTACCGGACGGGCAGCCCGTACTCGTCGGTCTCCCCTGTGGTGTCGCCATAGAGCGCGAACGACCGGACGCGTCCGGACGCACGACCGTGGTACTCCTCCTTCAGCCCGGCATGGGCCACGACGAGGCGTCCGCCGTCCAGGACGTAGTGGCTGATGAGCCCGTCCATGAAGCGCAGCGCGCCGTCGCGGAACTCCTCGGCCTCGGCGGAGAGCTGCTCCATCGACTCGGCGAGCCCGTGCGTGAGGCGCACTCTGCGTCCGCGCAGCGCACGGACGAGCTTCGCCTCGTGGTTGCCGGAGACGCAGAGCGCGGCGCCCGCGGCGACCATGCCCATGACGAGGCGCAGCACGCCCGGCGAGTCGGGGCCGCGGTCGACGAGGTCCCCCACGAACACCGCGGTCCGCCCGCCGAGGTGGCTCGCCCCGGCGGCGCGTCCGGCCGCGTCCCGCTCGATCTCGTAGCCGAGGCCGGTGAGCAGGTCCTCCAGCTCCGCGCGGCAGCCGTGGACGTCGCCGACGATGTCGAACGGGCCGGTCAGCTCCCGCCGGTCGTTCCACGCCTTCTCGTAGGCGATGGTCGCGGCGTCGATCTCCGCGACGCCGCGCAGCACGTGGACGCGGCGGAACTCGCGCTCCAGCGTCCGCATCCCGCGCCGCAGCTCGCGCCGCTGCCGCGGGATGACGTGGGCGGGCATGTCCCGGTCCGGGCGGGCGGCGTTGCGTTCGGCGGCGACGCCCTCGGGGACGTCCAGCACGATCGCGACCGCCCGCACGTCGTGGTCCTTGGCTATCTGGAGGAGCGACTGGCGCGCCTTGCTCTGCACGTTGGTCGCGTCCACGACGGTGAGGAGGCCGCGCCGCAGCCGCTTGGCCACGATGTAGTGCAGCAGGTCGAACGCGTCCCCGGTCGCGGACTGGTCGTTCTCGTCGTCCGACACGACACCGCGGCAGTAGTCGGACGACACCACCTGCGTGGGCTTGAAGTGCTTGCGCGCGAAGTACGACTTGCCGGAGCCGCTCACGCCGACCAGCACGACGAGCCCCATGTCGGGAACGCGGATCTCGGTCATCGGGTGAACACCCCCATCTGCGTCGGCGCGCCAACCTCGGGGTCCTCGGCGCCGACGGGAACGTGCCGGACGCGGTAGCCGTGCGCGGCGGCGACGCGGCCGGCCCACGCGCGGAACTCGTCCCGCGTCCATTCGAACCGGTGGTCGGGGTGGCGCATGGCCCCGTGCGCGAGCCCCTCGTACCGGACGTTGTGCTCGACGTTCGGGGTCGTCACCACCACCACGCGGGGCGAGGCGTCCCCGAACACGACCCGCTCGATCGCGCCGAGGCGCGGCGGGTCGACGTGCTCGATGACCTCCATCAGCACGGCCGCCTCGTAGCCGCGGAACCGTGCGTCGGCATAGGTGAGCGCGCCTTGGAAGACGTCCGTGACGCGGTCGTTCTCGCGGCGCGGCCGCTTGTCCCAGCCGAGCCGCCGCCACGCGTGGGTAAGCGCCCGGTGCGAGACGTCGGCGCCGGAGATCTCGCTGAAGAAGTCGTCCTTCGCCAGCCGCGAGATCAGTTTCCCGGAGCCGCACCCAAGGTCGATGACGCGCCGGGCGTTCTCGTCGCGCAGCGCTTGCACGACCGCCTGGAGGCGGTGCTCGGCCAGCGGGACGGACTTCTCGTCCGCCTCCGCCGGCGGCTCCTCCTCCACCTCGGCGGGGTCGAGGGCCTCGTCGGTCGCGTCCTCGGCGTCGGCGAGGCGTCCCAGCGCGGTGCGCACGAGACCGCGCCGGTTGGCGAGGTACCGGCGGGTGATGGCCGCGCGGTCGGGGTGGGAGGCCAGCCAGCCCTCCCCCGCCCGGATGAGCTTGTCGACCTCGTCGGGGGCCATCCAGTAGTGCTTGGCGTCGTCGAGGACGGGCAGCAGCACGTACAGCTGGTTGAGCGCGTCGGCGAGGCGCAGCGTGCCGGTGAGCGTGAGCGTCACGTAGCGGGAGTCGCCCCACTCGGCGAACTCCGGGTCGAGCGGGACGGGCACGGCCGACACCTCCCAGCCGAGCGGCCCGAAGAACCGCCCGGCCTGCGCGGCCCCGCCGCGGCACGGCAGCGCCGGCAGGACGATCTCCAGGGGGATCGGCGCCTCCGCCAGTTCGGGGCGCAGGTCGCAGCGGCCGCGCATGGCGGTGCGGTACACGTTCGCCATCGCGGACGCCAGGAGCGACGACGCCGCGTAGGGCCGGTCGTTCACGTACTGGCCGAGGGAGAAGTCCGGGGTGCCCCTTCCGCGCGTGCGCACGAGCTTGACCGGATCGACGTCCAGCAGCAGGGCGGCCGTGCACTGCTCGTCGTCCGCGTCGGGGTAGAAGACGTGCGCGGTGCCGAAGGACTGCTCGAACCGCTGCACCCGGTCAGGGTGCTTGTGCAGGAGGAACCCCAGGTCCGTCGCCCGGCTCATCCGGGTGTTGATCGTCAGAAGCACCCCACGAGTCTGGCGGACCGCGCCGGATCTCCCCATTTGTTTTCCGGCGGACGATCACGAAAACGGTTTGCCCGCCATTCCTGGCGTCGAGAGACTTTGCAGCGATATGAGCAGACATCCCCGCCGGATGACGGCGCAGGAGACCGTGGCCATCATGGAGCGCGGCGACTACCCGGCGCCCTCCGGACGCACCGTGCCGATCGCGGAGAGCCTGGCGCGGGCCGTGCAGGGCACCGTCCTGTACCGGCCGGACGAGCTGGACGACCTCCTGGAGCGTCTCCCCGCCGCCGGCCCCGGAACGGACACCCGGATCGAGGTCACCGGCGAGACCACCCTCGCCGCCGCGCGCCGGCTGTGCGCACCCGGAAAGGTCCCGTTCGCGCTCAACTTCGCGTCCGCGAAGAACCCGGGCGGCGGGTTCCTGAACGGGGCGCACGCCCAAGAGGAAGGGCTGGCCCGCTCGTCCGGCCTGTACGAGTCGCTGCGCTCGGCCCGGGAGTACTACGACTTCCACCGCGCCCAGCGCGACCTCCTCTACAGCGACCACATGATCTACTCGCCGCGCGTCCCGGTGTTCCGCGACGACGCGGGGCGGCTCCTGGAGGAGCCGTACGAGGTCACGTTCCTGACGTCGCCCGCGCCCAACCGCGGCGCGATCCGCGACGCCGCGCAGGCGGCGCGCATACGGGACGTGCTCGACCTGCGCGCCCGCAAGCTCCTCGCCGTCGCGCTCGCCAACGGGCACGGCCGGCTGGTCCTGGGCGCCTGGGGCTGCGGGGTGTTCGGCAACGACCCGGCGGAGGTGGCCGAGGTGTTCGCCGAGCAGCTGCGGCCGGGCGGGCTGTTCGCGGGCCGCTTCGAGCACGTCGTCTTCGCGGTCTGGGACACCGCCAAGGGCGCCCCCAGGCACGCGGCCTTCCAGACCGCCTTCGCCTAGCGCGAACCGTGACCTGCGGCGTGTTGTTGCCATCGGCCTGCCAGAACAACAACACGCCGCAGGTCAACGAGAGCGGCGGCGCTTCCGCGGGGTCAGAGCTTCGCCATGACCTCGGAGGCCAGCAGCTCCAGGTGGTCCAGGTCCTGCATGTCCAGGAGCTGCAGGTAGATGCGCTCGGCGCCCAGCTCGCCGAAACGGCCGATCTTGTCGACCAGCTCGCCGGGCGTGCCCGCGAGGCCGTTCTCGCGCAGCTCCGGCACGTCCCGCCCGATGGCGTCGGCGCGGCGCCGCAGCTCGGCCTCGTCCCGGCCGCAGCAGACGACCTGCGCGGCGGAGCAGACCGGCGGCCTGGCCCGCCCCGCGTCGGCGCACGCCGCGCGGACCCGCTCGAACGCCTCGCCGGTCTCCCCCACCTGCTTGAACGGGACGTTGTACTCGTCGGCGTAGCGGGCGGCCAGCCGCGGCGTCCGCTTCGCCCCGAACCCGCCGATGATGATCGGCGGGCCGCCCGCCTGGGCGGGCTTGGGCAGCGCCGGCGACTCGACGAGCGTGTAGTGCTCGCCGCTGAACGCGAACGTCTCCCCGGCGGGCGTCCGCCACAGCCCGTTGAGGATCTGGACCTGCTCCTCCAGCCGCTCGAACCGCTCCCCCAGGCTCGGGAACGGGATGCCGTAGGCGGTGTGCTCCTGCTCGAACCAGCCCGTCCCGATGCCGAGGTCGACCCGTCCGCCGCTCATCCGGTCGACCTGCGCGACGGCGATCGCCAGCGGTCCCGGGTGCCGGAACGTCGCGGCGGTCACCAGCGTGCCGAGCCGGATGCGGCTGGTCTCCCGGGCGAGCGCGCCCAGGGTGATCCAGGAGTCGGTCGGGCCGGGCTCGCCCGTGACGTCGCCCATCTTGACGAAGTGGTCCGAGCGGAAGAACGCGTCGAAGCCGAGGTCCTCCGTCGCCTTGGCGACCGCGAGCTGGGTCTCGTAACTCGCCCCCTGCTGGGGCTCGGTGAAGATCCGAAGTCTCATGGTCCCATCTTGCTACCCGTACGGAGCGGCCCTAGCCGCCCCTCGGCCCGCCGTCGTGGACTGGCCCGGGCGCCGCGGCGCGGGCCGTCGCCGGAGCCTCCTCGGTCGTGAGGAAGCCGGCGGCCTTGGCCACGCGCACCGCGGGGAACCTGCGGGCGGCACGCGCCTTGCCCCAGGTCACCGTCCCGCGTGCCGAGATCTTCTGCCCGGCGTCGGCCCGCCTGGACACCTTGGCCTTGATCGCGCCCTTGACCTTCTGGCCCTTCCTGACCGTGCCTAGGCGGCAGACGACCTTCCGTCCCTTCGACCGGCAGTGCCTCGTGCCCGTCACGAACTCCAGCGGTCTCGGCATTGTCATCCGGAAGACGGCCTTGCCGGACTTCGCCGGGCCCTTGGCCAGCATCTTGAACGTCCATGCGTAGGTGCCTCCCGGCAGGACGTCCTCCTTGGGCGAGGCCGTGCGGAGCGCCACGCCCGCGTCGGCGTGCGCCCCGGTCGCCATGGGCACGAGGCCCAGCAGCGGCGCGGCCGCCAGCAGGACGAGACCGCGCTCCTTCCATGTCACGATCACGATGAGACCTTCCGTGGCCGTCGGTTACTTCCCGGACCCGTCCGTTGTAGCGAGCGACCGGCCGTTCTCATAACGTCATGTCGGCGTGTCGTCACAGACAGTCACGACTCACCCGGACGTGCGTTTCACGAACCTTCCTATGGAATCTCCTGCGATCTTCGGGGCACACACTGTTGAATCGGCAATGACCCCCTTACCGATCATGGAGTCCACCGATGGCTGTCTTCGGCGTCGACTACTCGTGGGGCCGTCCCGGCGTGGCCGCGCTGAAACGCGCCGGGGTGAAGTTCGCGTGCCGCTACCTGTCGCACGACACGTCCGGCAAGAACCTGACCCGCGCGGAGGCCGAGGAGCTGTCGGACGCGGGCATCTGGGTCGTGGTCGTCTGGCAGAACAGCAAGACCGGGCCGCTGGGCGGCCGGGCCGCCGGGGAGGCCGACGCCAGGGACGCCGCCCGGCAGGCCGAGTCCTGCGGCATGCCGGACGGCAGGCCCATCTACTTCGCCGCCGACTGGGACGCGTCCGCGAGCCAGCAGGCCGCGATCAACGCCTACCTCGACGGCGCGGCGAGCGTCCTCGGCCGCCGCCGGGTCGGCCTCTACGCCGGCTACGGGCCGATGAAGCGCGCCTTCGACGCCGGGAAGACGACCTACGGCTGGCAGACCTACGCCTGGTCGGGTGGCCGCTGGGACTCCCGCGCGCAGCTCCAGCAGTACCTCAACGAGCAGACCATCAACGGCGCGGCCGTCGACTACGACCGCGCCATGGCAGACGACTACGGGCAGTGGCGCGTCGGCGTCTCGCCCGAGGGAGACGACATGCCCGACTACGTGTCCGTCGGCACGACCACCGAGCAGCGGCTCGCCCCCGGAGTGTGGACGGACGTCAACTGGGAGACCGAGTACTCCGACCAGCACCACCAGCACTGGAACCAGGGCGGCTCCAGCGTCCTGACCGGATCCGCCCGCTACAGCCTCACCGTGGGCGCGACGGTCACCGGCGTCCCGGCGGGCACCCTCGTCCAGGCCCGCGTGGTGGAGGTCAACATGGACGACACCGGCAATTTCGAGGTCGGCCCCATCCAGGACTTCGTCTCCGTCGGCGACAGCACCAACCTGGTGTACGGGCTGGCCGCAGACACCGTGCGGGCGAACCACCGGGTGCGGTTCCAGCTCGTCCAGCACGGCACCGCCGACGCCGCCGTCACCAGCGGCAGCGCCAAGGTCTTCTTCTGGAGATAGCGGTCCGGGCGGCCCGCGGACGCCTCAGAAGTCGTCGTTCATGTACGGGGCCAGCGGGACGGCCAGCGCCGCGTCCAGCCGGGCCGCCGCGCCGGGAGTGTGCTCGGTGACCACGCCGACCCGGACGAGCGTGGTCGCCGGCGTCCCGCCCAGGTAGACGGCGGCCAGGTCGGCGGCGGACAGCGTCAGGTCCGGTTCCGCGGCCGTCCGGTCGCAGGCGGGTGCGGTGCCGGTGGCCAGGCGCCAGCGGCCCTCGTTCGCGGGGACGCGGTCGTCGCGGACCTCCAGGACGAACGTGTCCGCGGTCGCCCAGGACCGGGCGGCCAGCGCGCCCGGGACGTCGATCAGCCGCAGCCAGAGCGCACCGGCGTCGTTCTTGATGACGACCTGGTCCGGGTCGGCCGCCATGTGCGGGAGCAACTCGTCCACGGGGCGGTTCGTGGCCTGGACGCGCCTGGTCAGGTCGATCGACGCCAGATACCGCCAGAGCGCCGCCTCCACCGCCGGCGTCTCGGCGACGAGGTCGACGACCCGGACCGTCCCCTCCTCGTTGGTCCGGTAGACGGCGTAGCCCGCCGGGTGGACCACGACGCGCGGCTCGGTGAAGCCGGGGGCGGTCTCGGGGTCGGCGGCCGGCAGGATGCCCCGCCGCCACCACTCGTCGTCGCGGACGAGGCCGCCCGGCCGGGCGGCGAGGGCGCGCATGTGCATGGGCCCGAGGACCTCCGCGGCGGAGTCCGGATCGACCAGCCGGAGCGGACGCTCGTCGGGGACGGTGCGAAGTTCGAGCGGCCGGGAGGAGTCGACCTCCAGGGTGATCGCCCGGGTGGCGAGGCCGTACCCGTACCGGCCGTAGATCGCGCCCTGCGAGGCCCAGAGCACCGCGACCGGGCGGCCCGCGGCGGCCGCGTCGGCGTGCATGCGGTCCATCATGGAGGTGAGGACGCCGCGCCGCCGGTGCGTGGGCAGGACGCCGACGTACGTGACCGCCGAGCAGTCGAGGAACGCGCCCGGCACGGCGAGCCGCATCGGGATGGCCGCGACCTGCCCCGCCAGCGCCTCGCCGTCGTAGGCGCCGATGCGCTCGGCGCGGCGGACCCGCCACCCGTCGCGCTCCTCCTCGCTCTCGATGCGCACGTGGAACACCAGGCAGGCGAGGTCGACCATGCGGCCGACGTCCGACTCGGGGATCTCCCGGATCTCGATCACGGTTCCCACGTTATGCCGTCCCGCAACCCGTTTTCGTGATGCCCGGTCCCTGCATCAGCCTCGGATCAGGGTGGCCAGGCACTCCACGTGCTGGGTCATCGGGTAGGCGTCGAAGGCGCGCAGGGTCTCCAGCGTCCAGCCGCGCTCGCCGAAGTAGGCCAGGTCGCGGGCGAGGGTGGCGGGGTCGCAGGACACGTAGGCGATCTTGCGGCCGGCGAGCCGGGTGATCTGCTCGACGACCTCGCGGCCGGCGCCCGCGCGGGGCGGGTCGAGGACGACGACGTCGGCGCGGCGGACGCGCTCGCCGCCCTGGTGGCCGCCGCCCCGCTTGTTCTGCGCGCGGGACCCGCCGCCGGACGCGCGGCCGAACTCCAGTTCAGCGACGACCTCCTCGACCGGGCCGCGCTCGATGGACACGTTCGGCAGGTCGCGCAGGTTGTAGCGGGCGTCCCGGACGGCCTGGCCGTCGGACTCGACGCCGACGACGAGCCCGTCCGGCCCGATGCGGTCGCCGAGGACGCCGGCGAACAGCCCGGCGCCGCAGTACAGGTCGAGGGCGATGTCGCCGGGCTTGGGCTCCAGGGCCTCGACCACGGCGTCGGCGAGGAGCTGCGCGGCACCGGGGTGGACCTGCCAGAAGCCGCTGCCGCTGACCTGGTACAGCCGCCCGGAGACCTCCTCGCGCACGTAGGGCAGGCCGGAGCCCGGCTCGGGCTTGCCCCGGACGAGCCGGACCGGCACGTCCAGCCGCGGCACCCGGATCTTGCGCCGGTCGCGGCCGCGCAGGACGACCAGGCGGTCGCCGGTGGACGCGGAGACGATGCCCTCCACGCCCGACGCGCCCGGCCAGCGCTTGCGTTCGATGCCCATCAGCTCCACGCCGGGGTGGGCGATCAGGCACTCGTCGATGGGCTCGATGTCGTGGGAGCGGTGCTTGCGCAGCCCGACGGCCCCGGACGAGACCGCGAACTGCACGCGGGTGCGCCAGCCGAGCCCGGGCGGCGGCATCACCTCCGAGTCCGCCGGATAGGGGACCTCCTCGACGGTCACCGTGCGGGTGATCCCGGCGAGGCGCTGCAGCTGCTCCTCGACGACGGCCGCCTTCAGCGCGCGCTGCGCGGGCAGCGAGGCGTGCTGCCAGTCGCAGCCGCCGCAGCGTCCGGGGCCGGCGAACGGGCACGGCGGCTCGACCCGGTCCGGCGACGCCTCGATGATCTCCACGGCGTCGGCGCGGAGGAAGTTCTTGGTGCGGTCGGTGATCCGGGCCCGCACCCGCTCGCCGGGCAGGGCGTGCCGGACGAAGACCACCCGGCCCTCGTGCCGGGCGACGCAGAAACCGCCGTTGGCGACGTTGCCGACTTCCAGTTCCAGGACGTCGGGCTCCAGTTCAGTCACGGTCCGAAACACTACCGCCACCGTGGCGCGCCCCGGCCCGCGGCGGACGCCGGGACGAGCCCGGCACGGGCGGCTCGACCCGCCCCTTGAGCCGGTCGGAGGACTGCAGCTGCCACGCGACGCTGGTCACCATGACGCCCGGCTGGAACAGCAGCCTGCCCTTGAGCCGCAGGGCGCTCTGGTTGTGCAGGAGCTGCTCCCACCAGTGGCCGACGACGTACTCGGGGATGAACACGGTGACGACGTCGCGGGGGCTCTTGCGCCGGACGCTCTTGACGTAGGCGAGGACCGGGCGGGTGATCTCCCGGTACGGCGAGTCGAGGATCTTCAGCGGGACGGGGAGGTCGAGCGCCTGCCACTCGTCCTGGAGCCGCTGGGACTCCGCGGCGTCCACCGCCACCGTGACCGCCTCCAGCGTGGAGGGGCGGGTGGCGCGGGCGTAGGCGAGGGCCCGCAGCGTCGGCTTGTGGATCTTGGAGACGAGCACGATGCCGTGGTTGCGGGCGGGCAGCGCGACGTCCTCGCCGGACGGCACCAGCTCCTCGGCCACCCGGTCGTAGTGCTTCCTGATCCCCTTCATCAGCAGGAACAGGACCGGCATCGCGATGCAGACGATGTAGGCGCCGAGCGTGAACTTGGTGACCAGCACGACGGTCAGCACGATGCCGGTGAGGGTGGCGCCGAAGCCGTTGATGGCCCGGGACGTCTTCATGTGGCGGCGCTGCGCCGCGTCCCGCTCGGTGGCGAGGAGCCTGTTCCAGTGCCGCACCATGCCGATCTGGCTGACGGTGAAGGAGACGAACACGCCGACGGTGTAGAGCGGGATCAGGGCGCTGACGGACGCGTCGTAGGCGTAGATCAGCAGCCCCGCCATGACGGCGAGGATGATGATGCCGTTGCTCAGGGCCAGCCGGTCGCCGCGGGTGTGGAGCTGGCGCGGGAGGTAGCGGTTCTGCGCGAGGACGGAGCCGAGGACGGGAAAGCCGTTGAAGGCGGTGTTGGCCGCGAGGAACAGGATCAGCGCGGTCATGATGGCGACCAGCGCGAACCCGAACCCGAAGTTGCTGAACACAGTGTGCGCTACCTGCGCGATCACCGGTTCGGCGTCGGTGACCTCCGCGCCGGTGGCCGGGTCGATCAGGTGGCTCCCGTGCGCGGGTTCGGAGAACTTGGCGTCGGTGATGTGGGCGAAGACGGTCACGCCGCCGAACATCGTCATCGACACGAGCCCGAGGAGCAGCAGCGTCGTGGCGGCGTTCCGCCCCTTGGGCTTGCGGAACGCGGGCACGCCGTTGCTGATCGATTCCACGCCGGTGAGCGCGGCGCAGCCGGACGAGAACGCCCGGAGCAGCAGGAAGACCAGGGCGAAACCGGCGATGTCGGCCTCGTCCCCGCGCAGCTCATAGCCCGCGGTCTCGGCCTTCAGCTCGGTGCCGGCGAGGAGCCGCACCAGGCCCCACGCCAGCATGCCCAGGATCGCGGTCATGAACAGGTAGGTGGGGATGGCGAACGCGATCCCCGCCTCCTTGAGGCCGCGCAGGTTGGCGATGGCGAGCACGGCGAGGACCGCGACCGCCGCGAGGACCTCGTGCGGCTGGATGAACGTCAGCAGCGCCCCGAGGTTCTCGATGCCGGACGACACCGACACCGCCACGGTCAGCGTGTAGTCGACGATCAGCGCGCTGGCGACGACGAGGCCCCAGTTGCCGCCGAGGTTGGTCGTGGCGACCTCGAAGTCGCCGCCGCCGCTCGGGTAGGCCCGGACGTTCTGCCGGTACGAGGCGACCACCGTCAGCAGGACCACCACCACGGCCGCGGCGACCCAGGGCGTGTACTTGTACATCACCAGGCCGCCCGCCGCGAGGGCGATGAGGATCTCCTGCGGGGCGTAGGCCACCGAGGACAGGGCGTCGCTGGCGAAGACGGGCAGAGCGATGCGCTTGGGCAGGAGCTGCTCGTGCTGCTTGGAACTGCTCAGCGCGCGGCCCACGAGCAACCGCTTCGTGAGGTCCGGAAGCTTGGACACGAAAGGAGACTCTAGCCGCAGCCCCGGCCGCGCTTCGCGAGCACCGCGGGGACCTGGTTGGGTAGTACTCCCCTGGGCGGATGTGTAGTTTTGCAGCCCGGCAGGGACGGGGGGAACGGCCCCCTGGACGGAAGAGGGAACGGCCGTGCATATCGTGATCATGGGCTGCGGGCGCGTCGGCTCGACGCTCGCCCACATCCTTGAGGACCAGGGCCATTCGGTGTCCATCATCGACCAGAACCCGGAGGCGTTCCGCCGGCTGCGCAGCGGGTTCCGGGGCCGCCGCATCACCGGGTTCGGGTTCGATCGCGACGTGATCGCCGAGGCGGGCATCGAGCGCGCGTCGGCGTTCGTGGCCGTCAGCAGCGGCGACAACTCCAACATCATCTCGGCCCGGGTGGCGCGCGAGACGTTCGGCGTCGACAACGTCGTCGCCCGCATCTACGACCCGCGCCGCGCGGAGGTCTACCAGCGCCTCGGCATCCCGACGGTCGCGACCGTCCGCTGGACCGCCGACCAGATCCTGCGCCGACTGCTGCCCGAGGGCGCCGAGCCGCTGTGGCGCGACCCGACCGGCGCGGTCGTCCTCGCCGAGCTGGACTCCGGGCACCTGTGGGTGGGCGAGAAGGTCGGCGCGCTGGAGGAGCACGCCGGCACGCGGGTGGCGTTCCTGTCGCGGATGGGCGAGGCGCTCGTCCCCGACCGGGACACGGTGATCCAGGACGGCGACATCGTGCACATCATGGCCGGCTCGGACGACGTGGAGCGGGTGAACGCCGCCGTCGCGGCACGGAACGGGGAGGACGCCTGATGCGGGTCGCGATCGCCGGGGCGGGCGCGGTGGGCCGCTCCATCGCCCAGGAGCTGCTGGAGAACGGGCACGAGGTGCTCCTGATCGACAAGAACCCCAAGGCAATCAAGGTCGAGATGGTGCCGCGGGCGGAGTGGCTGCTGGCCGACGCGTGCGAGATCTCCGCGCTGGACGACGCGGCGCTGGAGCGCTGCCAGGTCGTGGTCGCCTCGTCCGGCGACGACAAGGTCAACCTCGTGGTGTCGCTGCTCGCCAAGACCGAGTACGGGGTGCCGCGCGTGGTGGCCCGGATCAACCACCCGAACAACGAGTGGCTGTTCAACGAGTCGTGGGGCGTGGACGTGGCCGTGTCCACCCCGCGGCTGCTGTCCGCGCTGGTGGAGGAGGCGGTCAGCGTCGGCGACCTGGTCCGGCTGATGACGTTCCGGCAGGGCGAGGCCAACCTCGTCGAGCTGACGCTGCCGGAGGACGCGCCGCTCGGCGGGCAGCGCGTCGGCTCGGTGGCCTGGCCCCGCGACACCGCGCTGGTGGCGATCCTGCGGGAGGGCCGGGTGCTCGTGCCGACCCCCGACGACACGCTCGAACCGGGCGACGAGCTGATGTTCGTCGCCAGCCAGGACGTCGAGGACGAACTGGCCGAGTTGTTCTCCTGAGCGGCGCCCTCGGCGGCCGGGCCCCGGGGGGTCAGGCGGGTCTGCCGCGCTCGATGGGGGTTCGGCCGCGGGCGAGGAGCCACACCATGGCCGCCAGGGCCGCCACCTGCAGCGGCCAGCCCATCGCGATCTTGGCGGCGCCGAGCAGGCCGCTCTGGTCGCCGTCGGCGAGGTAGATCGGGTACTGGACGGCCACCCGGGCGACGCAGGGCAGCAGCAGCAGCCAGGTGAGCCGGGAGCAGAGCTTCACGATCCCGGGGTCGCGGCGCCACGCGGTCGGGTCGCCGGTGACCGAGCCGATGATGAAGCCGACGACCGGCCAGCGGACCATGATGGAGAAGAGCATCGCGGCGCCGTAGCCGGCGTTCAGGATGATGCCGGGCAGGAACGCGTCCTCGGCCCGGCCGGAGCGCAGCGCGAAGAACGCGGCGATCGCGATGCCGACGAGGCTGTTCAGGACGAACTGGGGGTTGGACCGCTGCGCGAGGCGGACGCCGAGCAGCACCACCGCGGCGGCGACGCCGGCGATGACGGCGAGCCGGACCTCCTCCAGCAGCACGTAGGTCCCGGTGAAGGCGATCACGGGGACGGCGGCCTCGACCATGCCGCGGACGCCGCCCAGCGCCTTGCTCAGCTGGGCGCGCACGGCCGCCTCGACGGTGTCGTGGGCGTCGCCGTCCGGCGGCGTGGTCTCCGTGTCCACGCCGCGTCCTCCGCCGTCTTCCCGTTCGCTCACATCGCACTCCCGGCCGCCGGCGCGTCCTACGGACCGCCGCGGAGCTCGTATCGCGGATTGAAGATGACCTTGCGCCCGTCCTGCACGCTCACCAGCCCTTCGGCGCGCAGCATGCGACCCGGGTCGATGCCGGCGATCCGGCGGCGGCCGAGCCAGACGAGGCTGATCACGTCGGTGCCGTCGTAGAGCTCGGCCTCCAGGGCCGGTGCGCCGCCCCGCGGACGGAGCGTCACCGTACGCAGCGTACCCGCCACCCGGTGCCGCCTGCGCTCGCCGCACTCGGTGATCGGCGTCGCGCCCTCGCCGCCGGCGGTCTTCTGCAGCTCCTCGGCCTCGAGCTCGGCGTTGCTCGACGTCACCCGGTGCAGGAACCGCCGCAGGCCGCCCCTGCCGCGCTCGCGCGGCCCGCGCCCGGCGCCCGGCGAAACCTCGTCCATGACTCGAAGCGTATGGCATCCCGGTACGAATCGGACCCCTCGCCTCCCCCCTTCCACCGCCCGCCCGCGGGCGCGCCGGAGCCCTCCGCGGGACGGTCCCGCAGAGGGCTTCCGGGCGGCGGCGTGGCTCAGTTCAGCGCCGCCTCGACCGCCGGGACGCGGAGGGTGCGGCGGGTCGCGCCGTAGGCCGTCGCCCCGGTGAGGACGGCGGCGAGCGCCACCACCCCGAGGTAGGTCCACACGCTCCCGTCAGGGGTGAGCGAGTCGCGCCGGGCGAGGCCGAACGGCACGATCGTGAAGACCGAGGCGACCGTCCCGCACACCACGCCGGTGCCGGCCACGACCGCCGACTCCAGCGCCGCCACGCCGAGCACCTGCCGCGGCGTGGCGCCCGCGAGCCGCGTCTGGCCGAACTCGCGGCGGCGGTGCGCGGTGCCCGCGATCAGCGTGTTCACCAGCATGATCGCGGTGAAGAGCACCACCATCCCGATGACGACGAAATTCAGCGTCTCGATGTCCTTCTGCTCCGCGGTCTTGCCCAGCCCGGCCGCCGCCGTCGCCGCGTTCTCCGTGGCCTGCAGGAAGAGCGTGCCGACCGCCGTCCCGACGAACAGGATCACCGGCGCGGCCGCGGCGGCCATGGCGCCCGTCCGGCGGCGCATGACGGCCGCCGCGAGGTCGCCGGTCGAGCCGCCCAGCCGCCGCACCGGCCCGGCGAGCAGCGCCGTCGCGCGGCGCATGATCGCGGGCGCCAGCAGCGCCAGCCCGATCGCGGCGAGGATGTCGGCCTGCCCGGACGTCGCCATCGCGTCCATGCCCTTGCCGTCCATCACCGTCACCGTGATGACCGCCTGGTTGGTCGCGACCAGCAGGAACAGCACCGCGAACACGATGCGCCGCCGGCTCGTCCGCCCGGTCTCGGCGGCCGCGGCCGCGAGCGACTCGGCCGCCCTGATCCGGGTGGCGCGGCGCGCGGTGATCAGCGCGGCGGCGGTCGCCGACACGAACATGATCCCGATGCCCATCGCCGGCGCGACGGGCCCGAACGCGTGCGGGACCTCCGCCGGCACCTGGCCGGTGTCGTGCAGCATCCGGAGCAGCCCCCGGCCGAGCAGCAGCGCGGGGACGATCCCGAGCAGCGCCGCGGCGACGGCCAGGCCCGCGGCCTCGCCGACGATCATCCGGGCGAGCTGCGCGGGGGTCGCGCCGACGCTCTTCAGCAGCGCGATCTCCGCGGCCCGCTGCCGGACCGACAGGGTCATCGTGGAGGTGACCGCGAAGACCACCAGCAGCAGGCCCCAGCCGCCGACCACGTACGCCATGATCTCCAGGGTCTCGCGGGCCTGGCCGGTCGCGCCGCCCGCCGCCGCGGTGTCCAGCATCGAGGCGAAGGCCATGATGATCGCCGAGCCGAGGAACATCGCGAGGAAGCTCGCCGCGAACGCGCCGGTGCGCCGGCGCAGGGAACGCATCGCCAGTCCGAGCACGGTCACGCCCCCGCCATCGTCCGCTGGCGCTCGACCTCGTCGGCCAGGTGCGTCATCCGCTCCGCGACGGCCTCGGCGGTCGGCGCCGCCTGGTGGCCGACGATCCGCCCGTCCGCCAGGTACAGCACCGCGTCCGCGAAGGACGCGGCGACCGGGTCATGGGTGACCATCACGACCGTCTGCCCGTGCACCCGCACCGACTCTTGGAGCAGCCCCAGGACGTCGCGGGCGCTGCGGGTGTCGAGCGCCCCGGTCGGCTCGTCGGCGAACACGACCCGCGGTTCGGTGACCAGCGCCCGCGCGATCGCCACGCGCTGCTGCTGCCCGCCCGACAGCTCCGCGGGCAGGTGGCGGAGCCGGTCGCCCAGCCCGACCCGGGCGAGCACCGCGCGCGCCCGCTCCCGGTCCACCCTGCGGCGCGCCAGCTTCAGCGGCAGCACCGTGTTCTCCATGACGTCCAGCGTCGGCAGCAGGTTGAACTGCTGGAAGACGAACCCGATCCGGCGGCGCCGGAACTTCGTCAGCGCCGCCTCGTCGTCCCCGGTCAGCTCGGCTCCGGCCACGAAGACCCGCCCCTCGGTGGGCCGGTCGAGGCCCGCCGCGCACTGCAGCAGCGTGCTCTTGCCCGACCCGGACGGCCCCATCACCGCGGTGAACGAGCCGGCCGGCAGCGACAGCGACACACCGTCCAGCGCGACCACCCGGTTGTCCTCGGCGCCGTACACCTTGCGCACGCCGTCCAGGCGGAGCGCCTCACCCGTCGCCTGATCCGCGGGGGCCGGCCCCCTGCGTCCGAACATGCTCTTACCTCCCGCCCGGCGCCCTCCAGGCGCCTACGGAAGAGAAGCTACGGACGGTGACGGCGGCGGAGGATGGGTCCAGCACGCCGATCGGGGTAGGCAAAACCCTACTGTCGCTCCCCGCGGCGGCGATCGGCCATGACGTCGGCAGGGATGTCGGCCAGGATGAGGGCATGGAAGCGGTACCGGAGGACTGGGAGCGCGCGCTGGCGATCGTCGCGCACCCCGACGACCTGGAGTACGGGGCCTCGGCGGCCATCGCGCGGTGGACGGGCCAGGGCAAGACGGTGACGGAGGTGCTGGCCACCCGGGGGGAGGCCGGCATCGACTCGATGGACCCCGACGACGCCCGCCGGGTGCGCAGCGCCGAGCAGATCGAGGCGGCCCGCCGGGTCGGCGTCGACAACGTCGAGTTCCTCGACCTGGCCGACGGCATGCTGGACTACGGGCTGCCGCTGCGGCGCGCCCTCGCGGGCGCGATCCGGTGGCACCGGCCCGAGGTGGTCCTGTCGGTCAACTTCCGGGAGGAGTTCGCCGGCGGCGGCTTCAACATGGCCGACCACCGGGTGCTCGGGCTGGCCGTCGCGGACGCGGTCCGGGACGCCGCCAACCGGTGGGTGTTCCGCGACCTCGACCTCGAACCGTGGCGGGGCGTCCGGTTCGCGCTGTTCGGCGGGTCGCCGCGCGCGACGCACTACGTGGACGTCACCGGCCACCTGCAGGCCGGCATCGACTCGCTGCTCGCGCACCGCGTGTACTTCTCCGAACTCGGCGCGGACTTCGACGCGGCGGCCTTCCTCACCGGCATAGCCGAGGAGGGCGGGCGCGCCGCCGGCGTCCGGCACGCGATGACCTTCGAGATGATCGGGTCCTAGCGGCGGGCGTTGGGCCGCCTGCCCTTGTTGCTCTTGCTGCGCTTGCGGGCCCGGCGTTTGCGCGTCTTCTTCGACATGCCCCGATTGAGCACCCGGCGGGCGTCCGAGGCAAGGGTCCGGCCGTCCGGCGCAGGGCAGGAACCCGCCCGGCCGCACGACCGAAAAGCGTGCGGCCCGGCAGGCGGGTCCGGCGGGCGGGACGGCCCGGTCAGCGGACCTCGGTGATCTCGGGGCCGCGCTCGAAGGGGTTGAAGTGCTCCTCGCCCTCCGCGGCCTCCCCGTCCTCCTGGCCGGCCTCGCTGAACTCCTTCGGGATCTTCAGCTCCAGCAGGTCGCGCGGCGGCATCGGCGCGTCGCCGCGATGCACGACCACGCCGCGCAGCACGTCCTCCAGGACCTGCCACTGCTCCTCGTCCTCGATCGCGGCGCCCTGCACCACGGCCTGGAGGAACCAGCGGGGACCGTCCACCCCGAGGAAGCGGATGATCTGCGGCGCCCACCCCTGCTCGACGAACTCGGCCGGGATCTGCTCGCGGACCTCCTGCGGCATCTCGGCGAGGACCTCCTCGGTCAGCGCCGCGGGCACCATCGCCAGCAGTTCGGGGCCGAACGGGCCCTCGCCCTCCTGGGTCTGGCCCTTGGCCTCCTCCTCGATGTCCCTGGCGGTCTCCCGGCGCACGTCCTCCCAGATGCCGCTGCGCTTCGGCGCCGCGAACACCTGGAGCTGCATGGCGCTCTCCTCGTACTGCACGAGCACCGCGACGGGCCGCCCGTCGGTGGGGTTGCCCTCCGCGTCCACCTGGGTGGGCTCGATGTTCACCTGGAAACCCAGCCCGGGCGCCACGGGCACCTGCAAGGCTCCGAAATCGAGACGCTGAATCTCGGGGAAGGAGTCCTCGGAGTCCCACGGACCGCCTTCAGGGGACTCCGCCTTGGCGGGAGCCTCCTCGGCGGCCTCCGCCGGCTCCGCTTGCGCCTCGGTCCCCTTCTCGGGCTCCTCGGCCTGCCGGCGACGTCCAAAAGCCACGACTCACGCTCCTTCTCGACTGTGCTCATTGTCCCCCGGGCCAGGCGCGGGACCGAATTCGCCCGGGGAGCCGAATCCGCCCGTGGAACCGAAGCCGTTCGCGCCGCGCGCCGATCCCGGAAGCTCGGCGACCTCGTGGAACACGGCCCGCTCCACCCGCTGCACGACCATCTGCGCGATCCGGTCTCCGCGCCGCAGTCGCACGGTGGCGCGGGGGTCGGTGTTCAGCAGGGTCACCTTGATCTCACCCCGATAGCCGGCGTCGACCGTACCGGGTGCGTTCACTATGGTCACCCCCAACCTAGCGCCCAAACCGGACCGGGGGTGAATGAAAGCGGCGTAGCCGTCCGGCAGCGC
Source organism: Actinomadura sp. 7K534 (assembly GCF_004348575.1). Classification (NCBI taxonomy): domain Bacteria; kingdom Bacillati; phylum Actinomycetota; class Actinomycetes; order Streptosporangiales; family Thermomonosporaceae; genus Actinomadura; species Actinomadura sp. 7K534. The sequence goes on along the minus strand of NZ_SMKB01000009.1, from coordinate 32,190 downwards.
GATCGCCACCCCGGTCGGGACCACGGCGCGCTCCCCCGGCGGCAGCTCGACGTCCACGGCGGCGACGAGATCGGCGCCCGCGTCGCCCGCGTGGGCGTACCGGGGCGGCGGCAGGCCGGGATCCAGCCGCCGGATCAGCACATCGACCTTGCCCATGGACTCACCTCATACGCGCCTGCCGGAGAACCCCACGACCCTACCCAGGGCGCGGCACCCGGCCGGCGCTGAAACGCCGCGCCGCGCGGGTCCGGCAGTCGACCCTATCCCGCGACGGGTGGTGACCACTTCCGGAAGGTTTGCCGCCAAAGCGAGAGATCACGCGTAGCGTCACGTCTGTTACCCGCGGTACTTCTGTGGGAGGTGCGTCCCACAGAAAGGGGACGGTATGAGCGCACCCGGAAAGTACGTCACCCACCGGTCGCTGGACGGCGTGCGGGTCCGGATCTCCGGCGCCCAGGACCTCCGGCGGCCCTGCACGTCGGTGGCGCGGATCGCCGACGGCGGACGGCTCCACGAGATCTCCAGCGGCACCCGCGCGGACGCCCTGGCCTGGGCCGAGGACATCGGGCTCGACCGGTTCGAGCAGGAGTTCCGGATGCAGGGCGGGCGGCTCCGGGTGGGCCGGACGGCGGCCCGCGACGCCGAGACGGGGGTCAGCGACCCGGTCCTCGCGGCCGTGTGGGAGGGCCGCGGCCATGCGGTCTTCACGCACCTGTACCACGCGCGGCCGGCGGACGCCGTGGCGTTCTTCGGCACGCTGCGGCTGACCGAGCACCCCGACGGGATCACCGCCGTCCCGCGCGGCCGGGCCCGGCGTCCCGAGCCCGCCGAGATGGTCAAGGAGGTCCCGGGCCTCGGGCTGCTGGAGATCACCGCGCTGAACCAGCAGACGCGCCGGCGGCTCCCCTCGTGGCGCGGCGCGCCGGTCGCGGGCGGGGAGCTGTTCCAGGACGTCGTCGAGGGCCAGGGCCCCTACTTCCTGCTCGCGCTGAGGTCGCTGCTGGTGACCGTCCTGCCCGAGGAGGACCGGGTGCGGGAGGTCCCGCGGCGCCTGGCCGGACTGTCGGTCCAGGCGATCCGGTGACCGGGGCGCTCGCCGGGATCGCGGCGGTCGCGGTCCCGCTCGTGCTGCTGCTGTCGGCGGCCGGGCAGGCGCGCAGGCCCGGCAGGCTCGTGGCGGCGCTGCGGGCGCACGGCACGCTCCCCCGCGCCGCCACCGGCCCCGCGGCGGCCGCCGTGATCGCCGCGGAGGCCCTCGCCGGGGCGGGCGGCGCGGTGGCGCTGCTGCTGTGGGCGGACGGCCCCATGCGCGCGGCGTCCGCCGCGGCGGCCGTCCTGTTCGGCCTGTACGCGGGCTACGGGACGTACGTGGCACGGACCCGGCGCGGCGTTCCGTGCGGCTGCGCGGGCGGGGACACCCCCATGACCGGCTGGGTCGCGGGACGGGCCGCCGCCCTCGCCGCCCTGGCCCTCGCGGGCGCCCTGCACGGCCTGCCCGCGGGCCCCGAGGCGTTCGAGCTGACCGTCACCGCCACGGCGGGACTGGCGTTCGCGGTGCTGCTGTGGACGCTCCCGCACGCCATGACAGAGGAGAGGAGGCCGGCCGGATGAGCTTCCAGAACAGCGCGCTGCTGCTGTCTTGGGTGGCGATCCTGCTGCTCGCACTGGTGGTCGCCGGGCTGGTCCGGCAGGTGCACGCGCTGAGCCGGGGAGCCCCGGCCGGGCGGCGGAGCGGGCTCGGGCCGGCGCCCGGCACGGCCGCGCCCGCGTTCGACCGCCTCGGGCCGGGCCTGGTGCTGTTCCTGGACCGCGACTGCGGCGTCTGCACCGAGGTGCTGGCCGCCGCCGCCGCGCCGGACGGCCCGGTGCCGGACGGCCCGCTGCACGCGGTCTTCGCGGGCCCGCCCGCCGACGGCGTCCCGCCCGGCGCGAGCGTGCTCGCCGGGGAGCAGGACGGCCTGTTCGCCGCATACGGCGTCCCCGCCACCCCGTTCGCCGTGCTCGTCGGCGACGACGGGCGGGTGCGGGCCGCCGAGCCCGTGGGCTCCCCCGAGGCCCTCCGCGAGCTGACCCTGGAGGCGACCCGATGACCGAGCCGGAAACCGACCCGATCACTGGACCCGCCACCGGGCCGGTGATCGAGCTGGAGGACGTCCCGCCGCTGCGCGGCCCGCGGCCGGCCGGGGCGCGGCGCGCCCGCCGCCGTCCCGTCCCGCCGGACGGGCCGACGCTGCGGCCCGCCCGGCGCAGCATCCTCACCGGGCTGTTCGCCGCCGGCGCGACCGCCGGGCTGAAGGCCCTCGGCGTCTTCCCGCCCGCGCGGGAGGCCGTGGCGTCCGGTTTCCAGCTGGCCGGCTACTACGACATCTATCCGCGGTGCCCGTCGTACGCGGCCGACCACAACTGCTCCCCCGGCTGCGGGCCGAGCTACGCGTGCAGCTGGTGCTGCCGGACGAGCGGCAAGTACAAGGGCTTCCACAAGTCGGGCGTCTCGCATCCGGGCTGGTACAAGCTGCGTCCCAGCCAGTGCTACAGCGGCGGCTACGACGGGTGGCTGTGGGCGTACGCCAAGAGCTGCGGCAAGTGCAAGAAGGGCGTCACCTGGCGCTGCCACGACGGCTGGAAGAAGTCCAAGAAGGGCAACTGGTACAAGACCATCTGCCGCAAGGCGGTGACGTGCAAGAACTGACGGCCGGGCGGGTGCGGCGGGGGCTGGCCGACCCGCTGCCGCCCGCCGCGGCCCTGGCGCTGCTGGCGGTCGCGGCGGCCGCGCTGGACGCGTCCGTCCTGTGCTGGTCGTCGATCGGGGCGCTCGCGGGGTTCTCGCTGTCCGGCAGCGTTTGAACGCGCAACAGCGAATCCGTGCTGTTCTCGCCAGGTTGGCGGGCTCCCGTACGGCAGGGCGAGGTCCTGGCCGTCTTCACCCTCGGGCTGCTGGCCGGGGGCACGCTCAGCGCGGCGGTCGTCTGGCTGCTGTCCGGACTCGCCGCGCCGCTGCCGCCGTCCGGGCGCGCGGCCGCGATCCTGGGCGTGGCCGCCCTCGGCGCGGCCCGCGAGCTCGGCGTGCTCCGCGTCCCGCTTCCGCAGAACGCCCGCCAGATCCCCCCTGAGGTCCTGCAGGCCCGGCTGCGCCGCGGCTCACTGCAGTTCGGCTTCGAACTCGGCACTGGTGTGCGGACCTACGTCTCCGCCAGCAGCCCGTACGTCCTTGCGCTGGCGCTCCTCCTCAGCCACCAGGGCCCGGCCGCCACCCTCGTCACCGGCACCGCCTTCGGTGCGGGACGCGCCCTGAGCGCCCTCCTCACCTATCTGGCCCGGGACGAGCACCGAGGCGCCGTTTTGGCCGTCCGCATGCCGGCCGTCAAGACCACCGCAGCGCTGGCCATCCTGGCCGCCCTCGCCCTCCTGCTGCTGTGACCCCCGCTACAGGGCGATCGCCCGGTTCGCCTTGACGTCCTCATTGGACCCCGATTCGATAGAAACCGAACCACATTCTGAATTACGGACGCGGCTGCGAAGGTGGGTGCCCGGCATGACGACCACGGCGCGGGACAAGGTCGACGGCAACCTGTCGAACCTGAAGTTCTGGGCGCTGCCCCCCGAGCAGCGCATGGCGGCGTTCACCCGGCTGCGGGAGCTGGACCACCCCGCGTTCTTCCCGGAGCTGAAGCTGCCGTTCGTGAAGACCGGGCCCGGCTTCTACGCGCTGGCGCGGCATGCCGACGTGGTCGAGGCCAGCCGCACCCCCGAGGTCTTCAGCAGCGAGCCCTGCTCCAACAGCATCGCCGACATGCCGGGCTACCTCGCCCGCTACTTCGGCTCGATGATCAACATGGACGACCCCCGGCACGCCAAGATCCGGCGGATCGTGTCGCGGGCGTTCACCCCGCGCATCCTCGAGAAGATGGAGACCGACCTCCAGGCGTCCGCGACCCGGATCGTGGACGACCTCATCGAGAAGGGGTCGGCGGACTTCGTCACCGACGTCGCGGCCCGGCTCCCGCTCCAGGTCATCTGCGACATGATGGGCATCCCCGAGAGCGTCCGCCCGATGGTGTACGACCGGACGAACATCATCCTCGGCCTCGGCGACCCCGAGTACAGCGGCGGCCGGGACTACACCCGCGACGGCATCACCGTCCTCGGCGCCCTGTACGGGCTCCTGAAGGTGATGGTCGCCGGGTACGAGCTGAACCACCTGGCGATGAAGCTGGCCCGCAAGCGGCGCCGGCGGCCCGGCGACGACCTGGTCTCCGCGCTGGTCGCCGCCGAGGTCGACGGCGAGCGGCTGACCGACCAGGAGATCGGCTCGTTCTTCATCCTGCTGGTGGTGGCCGGGAACGAGACGACGCGAAACGCCATGTCGCACGGCCTCAAGCTGCTCACCGACAACCCGGAGCAGCGGGCCCTGCTGCTGGAGGACTTCGACAAGCACATGCCCGGGGCCGTGGAGGAGATCGTCCGCATGTCCACGCCGGTCATCCAGTTCCGCCGGACGGTGACCCGGGAGTACGAGATGAACGGGCACCGGTACAAGACCGGCGACAAGGTCCTGCTCTTCTACAACTCCGCCAACCGGGACGAGACGGTGTTCGACCGGCCCGACGTCTTCGACATCACCCGCTCCCCCAACCCGCACGTCGGGTTCGGTGGCCCCGGCCCGCACTTCTGCATGGGCGCAAACCTGGCCCGCAGGGAGATCACGGTGATGTTCCGGGAGCTGTTCACGCGCGTCCCGGAGATCCGCGCGACCGGGGAGCCCGACCGGCTCTTCTCCAGCTTCATCAACGGGATCAAGCACCTGCCCTGCAAGGTCTGACCGCCGGCCCCCGGCCGCCGCGTCCGCGGCGGCCGCGGACGCGGCGGCCGGGAGCCGTGCTCAGGGGGCGAGGACGACGTCGACGGTCAGGTCGGCGGGGGCGTCCTCCAGCGTCAGGTCGGCGATCCGGCCGGCCGCGGCCAGATCCGGCCGCGAGATCCGCAGCACCTCGGCGCCGCGGACGACCGCGCGCGAGACGTCGGCGCGCATCGACGCCCGCGCCTCCGACTTGGCCTTGCGGACCTGCCGCAGCGCCTCACCGGTCGCGGCGAGGACGGCCGGGTCGCCGCCGGGCGGCAGCTCGGCCTGCGCCGGCCACGGCGCCGTGTGCACCGACCCCCGCCGCCACCACGACCAGACCTCCTCGGTCACGAACGGCAGGATCGGCGCGAACAGCCGCAGCAGGACCGACAGCGCCGCGCGCAGCGCCGCCCGCGCCGACTGCGCCTCCGGCCCGTCCCCGTAGGCGCGGGTCTTGACGAGCTCCAGGTAGTCGTCGCAGAACTCCCAGAAGAACCGCTCCGTGCGTTCCAGGGCCCGCGTGTAGTCGTAGCCCTCGAACGCCTCCGTCGCCTCCCGGACGACGTTGGACAACGCCGCCAGCATCGCCTTGTCCAGCGGCTCCGTCACCGGCGCCTCCCGCTGGACCTCGCCGAGGCCCAGCACGAACTTCGAGGCGTTGAGGATCTTGATGGCGAGCCGCCGGCCGATCTTGATCTGGCCGGTGTCGAACGCGGTGTCGGTCCCCGGGCGGCCGTTGGCGGCCCAGTAGCGGACGGCGTCGGAGCCGTACTCGCGCAGCAGGTCGATCGGCGTGACGACGTTGCCCTTCGACTTCGACATCTTCTTGCGGTCCGGGTCGAGGATCCACCCCGACAGCGCGGCGGCCTTCCACGGCAGCGTGCCGTGCTCCAGGTGCGCGCGGACGACCGTGGAGAACAGCCACGTCCGGATGATGTCGTGCGCCTGGGGGCGCAGGTCGTAGGGGAACACCCGCCCGAACAGGTCCTCGTCGCGCTCCCAGCCGCCCGCGATCTGTGGGGTCAGCGACGACGTCGCCCACGTGTCCATCACGTCGGGATCGCCGGCGAAGCCGCCCGGCCGGCCCCGCTGGTCCTCGGTGAAGCCCGGCGGGACGTCGGAGGACGGGTCGACGGGCAGCGCGTCCTCCGGCGGCGTGATCGGCTCGTCGTAGCGGGGCTCGCCGGCCTCGTCCAGGGGATACCAGACGGGGATCGGCACGCCGAAGAACCGCTGGCGGGAGATCAGCCAGTCGCCGTTCAGGCCCTCGACCCAGTTCTCGTAGCGGGCCCGCATGTAGCCGGGGTGCCAGTCCAGCTCGCGGCCCCGCGCGAGCAGCTCGGCGCGCAGGCCCGCGTCCCGGCCGCCGTTGCGGATGTACCACTGGCGGGTCGTGACGATCTCCAGGGGCTTGCTGCCCTTCTCGTAGAACTTCACCGGCCGGGTGATCTTGCGGGGCTCGCCGTCCAGGTCGCCGGACTCGCGCAGCAGCTCGGCGACGCGCTCCTTGGCGGAGAACACCGTCCTGCCGGCCAGCTCGGCGTAGGGCCCGGCGGGGACGCCCGGCGGCGGGTCGGCGGCGAGCCGGCCGTCCCAGCCGATGACCGCGCGGGTGGGCAGGTCCAGCTCGCGCCACCAGGTGACGTCCGTGACGTCGCCGAACGTGCAGATCATCGCGATGCCGGAGCCCTTGTCGGGCTCGGCCAGCCGGTGCGCGACGACCGGGACCTCGACGCCGAACAGCGGCGTGCGGACGGTCGTCCCGAACAGCTCCCGGTACCGCTCGTCGTCGGGGTGGGCGACCAGCGCGACGCAGGCGGGCAGCAGCTCCGGGCGGGTCGTCTCGATGTAGACCGGCCGCTCGTCGCCGCGGAACCGGAGCCGGTAGAACGCGCCGGGCTGCTCGCGGTCCTCCAGCTCGGCCTGGGCGACGGCCGTGCGGAACGTGACGTCCCACAGCGTCGGCGCCTCCGAGACGTACGCCTCGCCGCGCGCGAGGTTGCGCAGGAACGCGCGCTGGGACGCCGTCCGGGACACGTCCCCGATCGTCGTGTAGAGCTGCCCCCAGTCGACCGACAGGCCGACGCGGCGCCACAGTTCCTCGAACGCCTTCTCGTCCACCTCGGTGAGCCGCTCGCACAGCTCGATGAAGTTGCGCCGCGACACCGGGAGCTGCCGTTTCGGGTCGGGCTTGGCCGGCGGCTCGAAGTCGGGGTCGTAGGGAAGGGACGGGTCGCACCGGACACCGAAGTGGTTCTGGACGCGGCGCTCGGTCGGCAGGCCGTTATCGTCCCATCCCATGGGGTAGAAGACCGCCCGACCGCGCATGCGGTGGAACCGCGCGACGGCGTCGGTGTGGGTGTAGGAGAAGACGTGGCCGACATGGAGGGAACCGCTCACGGTGGGCGGCGGGGTGTCGATCGAGTAGACCTCACCGCGCGGCCGCGTGCGGTCGAACCGGTAGACGCCGCCGTCGTCCCAGGCGCGTACCCACTTGTCCTCCAGGCCGTCCAGTGAGGGCTTGGACGGGATGTGCGGAGTACGCGGCTGCTCTGTCATGGGGCAATGGTATTGACATCGGCCCCCGCCGCATGCCGATTACCGCCGCCGACGCGGCGATCACCGCGACCGCCCGCGGCGGGCGGTTCCGGTAGCGTCGGAGACACCGACCGAGTGGAGGACGATCATGGCGGACAAAGGCGATATCGGCTGGAAGGTGATGGCCGGTGCCGCGGCCTTCGCCGGCGGCTTCGTCGCGAGGAAGGTCATCACGGCGGCCTGGAAGAAGACCACCGGCAAGGAACCGCCGACGAACCCCGAGTCGCCCGACGTCGACCTGATGGAGGCGCTCGGCTGGGCCGTCGTGATGGGCGTCGGCATGGAGATCTCGCGGGTCCTCGCCACCCGGGCCGTGGCCAACCAGTGGGTCAAGGGCACCGGCGAGCTCCCGTCCCACCTCAGGCCGAAGAGCTGAGTTCGTGCAGGCCGGGCCCACTGCGCTCGCTAGCGCTCGCTCCGTGACCCGGCCTGTGCGAGCGCGGCATCGCTTCGCGATCTTTCCGGTGGGGCTCGCCTCCGGCTTTGCCCCACCGGTCAGGTAACGCGCTCGCGTGCGGGGCCTCGGTCTCCTGCGGACGACATGCAAGGGCCCGGTGGGGGCGACGCGGATCGCGTCGCCCCCACCGGGCCCTTGTACGTCCGAGAGGCGGTCACCGAGCGGGCCGCCGGGCGAGCGGAGCGGGCCGGGCGGCGATCAGTGCAGGGGCGGGTGCTCGCCAGGGCGCGGGAGGGGGACGCCCACCGTTTCGCGGAGGTCGTTGCGGACCTTCAGGGCGAGGGCCCTGGTCGCGGACCGGTTGAGGGCGGCGCCCGCGGCGGCGCCGGTGAGGAAGGGGCCCATCGTGCCGAGGCTGCGGCCGAAGGTGCGCAGCATCCGCTTGCGCAGGGCCGCCTTGGACGCCGTCCCCAGGGCACTGGTCAGCGAAGCGGTCTCCAGGGGGTTGATACCGCGCTGCCGTGCCCAGGACGTCACGAACGCCGCCCCGCGCGCGGTGCCGCTGCCCTCGACGCGGACGCCGTAGACCTCGTGCAGCTCGGCGATCATCTTGACCTCGATGGCCGCGATCACCAGGGTCTCGGCGGCGAGCTGGGCGGGCGCCGTCAGCAGCAGCGGCGGGGCGGTGAACTGGACGGCGGCCAGCGCGCCGCCGGCCGCGCCGACCGCGGTGGTGCCGTTTCCGGCCGTCTTGACGAGCTTGTCGGCGAGCTCCTCGCCCAGCAGGCCGGGATGGTGGGCCTGGAGCGTCTCGAGATCGCGGATCGGGATGTGCGGGACGGCCTCGACGAGCAGGTCGCCGAGCCACCGTCCGCGCGCGACACCCGCGGCGCCCACCTTGCGGGCGCTCTGGCCGAGCAGCCTGGCCAGTCGCCCCAGCAGGCGGCCGCGGGTCTCGCGGTCCATGTCCTCGTCGCCGGTGAGCCTTCCGATCAGCTCACCGAGCTCCGTGGAGCCGTCGCCGTGCGCCGGCTCCACGTCGTCCTGACGCCTTTCCATACCGCCCGACACCTGCGGCCGCTCCCGGTCAGGCGGCGCACTCGCGGCAGACCGGCTGGCCGTTCTTCTCGGTGGCCAGCTGGCTGCGGTGGTGCACCAGGAAGCAGCGCGTGCAGGTGAACTCGTCGGCCTGCCGCGGAACCACCCGGAAGGTGAGCTCCTCGTTCGACAGGTCGGCGCCGGGCAGCTCGGCCACCTCGCCGGCGTCCAGGTCCTCATCGATGATGCTGGCCGCCTTGTCGGCGCGCCGGGCCTGGAGCTCCTGGAGGCTGTCCTCGCTCAGGTCGTCGTCGGTCTTCCTTGGGCTGTCGTAGTCGGTCGCCATCTTCTATCTCCATCCCCCTCAGTGCTTTATGCGCCCCGTCGCGCGGATCTAACGCTCGGGGGGCCGTTCTTGTGCCCGATCCGGGCGGGAAATTCTGTCACGGTTGGTGAGCTGCGACACACAAGGCGCGACCGTTCCCACGAGTGACCGCTGTCACCCGAATCTCTTCCTCGTAATGTGTCTTCCGTCACATATCCGGCAGCTGTCACGGCGGCGAGCGCCACCGGAACACCCGCCGGAGACTCCCGCGGCGGCGGGGATCATATCGGTCCCGGGGCGCTAATGCGCGCCGACCGGCCCGGCGCGGCGGGACGGCCCGATCCGGCTGCCCGGCCGTCGAACCAGACGCTTCGGTGAAACGTCTGAACTAACGCGATATCGTGCCCGCCTGAGGATGGGGGCGGACCCCCTGCGGGGTCAGCCCGGCCGATGCCGGCGGACGGCCCCCCGGCGGGGTCCGGCGCACACTATCGCGGGACATCACTGCGGGTCACTGGAGGGTCAGATGCCGGATGCCGCTCCGCTGGAGCCGGGCGATCCTAGGGCACTGGGACAGTACGAAGTCGTCGGAAGGCTGGGCGCCGGGGGTCAGGGCGCCGTCTTCCTCGGCAAGGCGCCGGGAGGCGAGTACGTCGCGGTCAAGCTGCTGCACGCGCAGATGGCGAACGACCCGGCGGCGCGCGCCCGCTTCACCCGCGAGGTGAGTGCGGCGCAGAAGGTCGAGCCCTTCTGCACGGCCCGGGTCATCGAGGCCGACGTCCACGGAGACCAGCCGTACGTCGTCAGCGAGTTCATCGACGGGCCGTCACTGCACGACGTGGTGGCGCACGACGGGCCGCGCAGCCCCGCCGAGCTGGAGCGGCTCGCGATCGGCACGGTGACCGCGCTCGCGGCCATCCACGAGGCCGGGATCGTGCACCGCGACTTCAAGCCCAACAACGTCATGCTGGCCGCGGACGGCCCCCGCGTCGTCGACTTCGGCATCGCGCGGACGGTCAACTCGCAGGAGAGCGCGGTGACCGCCACCGGGATGGTGGTCGGCACCCCCGGCTACCTGGCGCCCGAGCAGCTCACCGGGGCGCCGCTCACCCCGGCCGTGGACATCTTCGCCTGGGCCGCGACGATGGTGTTCGCCGCCACCGGGCAGTCGCCCTTCGAGGCGGACACGCTGCCGGTCATCATCAACCGCATCCTCAACGAGGAGCCGGACCTCTCGGCGCTGCCCCCGGGGCCGCTGCGCGACCTGATCGGGCAGTGCCTGTCCAAGGACGCGGGCCTGCGCCCGCCGGCGCCGCAGCTCCTGCTGAACCTCCTGGGGCACGTCGGCGCCGCCCCGGCCGGCCAGGCCGGCGCGGAGGACCTCCTCAACCAGGGCACGCGGATCGCCTCGCAGCTTCCGCCGCCGCCCCCGGTGCCGCCGGCGCCGCAGGCGCGGCCGCAGCAGCAGATCACGCCGCCGCCCATGCCGATGCACCAGGGCCCGCCGCAGGGCCCGCCGCACGGCCCGACGACGCCGCCCCCGCAGCCGATCACGCCGCCGCCCATGCCGATGTACCAGGGCGCGCCCCCCGGGCCGACGACGCCGCCCCCGCAGCAGATGGGGCAGCAGATGGGGATGCCCCACCCCGGGGCGCCGCGGCCGCCGGTCCCGCCCGGGCCGCAGTACGGGGCGCCGAAGCAGTCCAGTTCCGCCGGGCCGATCATCGCCATCGGCTGCGGCGTGCTGGCGCTGATCACGATCATCGCGATCGTGGCGGTGATCGTCATCGCCAGCAACGAGGGCGGATCGGACCCCGATCCCGACCCGTTCCCGCCGCCGAGCACCTACACCCCGCGCCTGCCGACCCCGGGGAGCACCTCCCGGGGCGGGCTCCTCGGCGTGTACGAGGGCGACGCCAGGCAGCCGGGCGCCGACGCGGGCCACCAGAACTTCCAGGCCCGGTTCGCGCTGCTCTACACGAGCGGCACCGCCCGGTACACCTACCCGTCGGGCGCGCAGGACAACTGCTACACCAGGCTCACGCTGCTGTCCGGTGACCGCACCAGCGAGAAGGTCGAGTACCAGGAGACCCCGATGGCGGGGATGGACCCGAGCAAGTGCGCGGCCGGGTACATCACCTTCACCCAGCAGGGGTCCGAGGAGACCCTGCGGTGGGAGTGGCGGCAGAACCGCTCCGACCCGACGGCCTCCGCCTACGGAACCGTCCGCAAGTGACGGCGGCGGTCACCCCGCTTCGCGCGGGTGATCCGTCCCGTCTCGGCGCCTACCGCCTGACCGGCCTCCTCGGGGAGGGCGGTCAGGGCGCCGTCTTCCTCGCGGAGGACGGGGCCGGCCGCCGGGTCGCCGTGAAGCTGCTGCACGCGCGGTTCAGCGGCGACCCGAAGGCGCGGTCCCGGTTCGCGGCCGAGGTCGCGGTGGCCAAGCGCGTGTCGGCGTTCTGCACGGCCCGCGTCCTGGACTCCGACGTGGAGGGCGACCGGCCCTACATCGTCAGCGAGTACATCGAGGGGCCGTCGCTGTCGGAGGTGCTGGCCGCCGACGGCCCGCGCCGCGGCGCCGACCTGGACCGGCTGGCGATCGGGACGATGACGGCGCTCACCGCCATCCACCAGGCGGGCGTCGTGCACCGCGACTTCAAGCCCGGCAACGTCCTGCTGCCCACGGACGGCCCGCGGGTGATCGACTTCGGGATCGCGCGGGCGCTGGACGCCACGGGCACGATGTCGAGCACGGCCGTCGGCACCCCCGCCTACATGGCGCCCGAGCAGATCTCCGGCGCGCCGGCCGGCCCGGCCGTCGACGTGTGGGCGTGGGGCGCCACGATGGTCTACGCGGCCGCCGGGCGCACCGCGTTCGGCCAGGACTCCATCCCCGCGGTCATGAACCGCATCCTCAACCTGCCCCCGGACCTCGGCGACCTGGCGGAGCCGCTGCGCGGGATCGTGGCGAACTGCCTCAGCAAGGACCCGGCGCTCCGCCCCTCCTCCCAGAACGTCCTCGCGCACCTGCTGGAACTCGCGGGGAGCCTGCCTCGGGCCGGAGCCCCGCAGGACGCGGGGGGCGGCGAGGACGCCGCGATCCTCACCCAGGGCGCCGCGACGGCGGCCACCGGCACCGCGCAACTGCGCGTCCCGGCGACGCCGGCGCCACCCCAGCCGCAGACACACCAGCCGCAGACACCCCGGCCGCAGGCACCCCGGCCGCAGGTCTCGCCCGCGCTGCCGGTGCCGGGACCTCCGCCGCCGGGCGGGCAGGCCCCGGGGGCGCCGTGGGCACCGGCCGCGGGGCACGGCGCGCCGGCCTGGCCGTCCGGACCGTCCTTCCCGGACGGGGGCGCCCAGCCCGCCGGTTCCGGCGGAGGGCCGCGCAGGCCCGGCATCGGCGTCCTGACGAGCGTCGGCGGCGCGGCCCTGGTCGCCATGGTGCTGGTCGGCACCGTGATCCTCGTCCAGTTCCGGGGGGACGGCGGGCCGGATCCGAGGACGACCCCGGCCGGACGGACGGGCGGGACGTTCCGGATGGCCGTCCCGTCGCCCGGCACCCTGGACGAGGGGATCGATCCGGCGCACGTCACCGGCGGTACCGGGCGGTTCCTGGTCGATCAGCTGTTCACCGGCCTGACCGAACTCGGCGCGGACGGTGTCGTCCGCAACCGCCTCGCCTCGCGGATCGCGTCCGACCGGAAGTGCGAGCAATGGAAGATCGAGGTCAAGGAGGGCACGAGCTTCACCAACGGCGAGCGCGTCGACGCGCGAGCGTTCGCCCGCGGCTGGGCCCGGAGCGCCGCGGCGAAGACCGGCAGCGCCTCCTACCTGATGACCGACATCCAAGGCTTCTCCGACGTCGCGGCCGGCAGGGCCGAGGAGCTGTCCGGGGTCCGCGCGCTCTCCCCCGCCTTCCTCGACGTCACGCTGACCTCCCCCAACTGCGACTTTCCCGCCCGGCTCTCCGAGCCCGCCTTCATGCCCGGCCCCGAGGAGGCCGGGAAGCCCGACAACCGGACCTACAACACCCGTCCCGTCGGGAACGGCCCGTTCAAGATGGAGGAGCACCGGCCCGACACGGGCGCGACACTCGTGCGCAACGACGGCTGGACGTTCGGCAGCACCAGGTTCGACGGCGTCCAGATCGTCTTCAGCGACGACCCCGCCCGGGGACGCGCGGCCTACTCCGCCGGGGAGGTCGACTGGACCGCCCTCACGCCGGGCCGGTCCGCCCCGGCGCCCGGAGAAGAACTGGTGACAGGCGCCGGCCCGGCGACGCGGATGCTCGTCCCGCTCACCGCGCGAGGACCGATGAAGTCGAGGGAGGCGAGGCAGGCGGTCTCCTACGCCATCGACCGCGCCAAGCTGAGCCAGGTCCTCGGCGGCGTTCCGAAGCCCGCCCACGGCATCGTCCCACCGGCGGTCTCCGGCTTCGGGAACCCCGGCCCGTGCCCGTCGTGCGACAAACCGGACCCCGCGAAGGCCAGGGAACTCGCCGGGCAGGCCGGGCTCGGAGCGGGAAGCGAGGTGAACCTGTACTTCCGGCAGTCGTCGGTGTACCCGGACCTCGCGGAGGTGATCCGCGAGCAGCTGCAGACGACGCTCGGGTGGAAGGTCGCGATGAAGGCGTCCCCGCTGGAGGACTTCGAGGAGTTCCGCGAGACGCTCGTGTCGAAGGACGCGTCCGGCCTGGCCCTCTTCGCCTGGGGCCCCGACTACCCCGGCGCCTACTCGATGCTGTGGCCGCTGCTGGGAGGCGACGTCGTCGCCACCGGCGGCAACTCCCACTTCAACTACTCGGGCTGGAAGAACGCCCGGTTCGACGCCGTGATCTCGGAGGCCCTCGCCGACCAGGACGCCGACGACCGGACCAACCTGTTCAAGGAGGCCGAGAAGACGGCCCTGGACGACATGGCCCTCATCCCCCTCCTCAACGACGGCCACGCGGCCGTCGCGAGGAGCGACCGTTACGTCGGGCTCGGAATGGACTACCACGGCTTCCCCACGGTGACCACGGCCGCGCTCAAGTAGCCGCGCTCAGCCCGGAGGCAACCGGACGGTGACGATCAGGCCGCCGCCGGGCCGCGGCGCGGCGTAAACGGCGCCGCGGTGCGCCAGCACCACCGACCGGACGATCGACAGGCCGAGGCCGGCGCCCTTCGCCGACTCGACCCGGTCGGCGTTCAGCCGCCGGAACGGCTCGAACAGCCGCTCCACCTCGTAGGCGGGGACGGCCGGGCCGGTGTTCTCGACCTGCACGGTGGCGTAGCCCTCCAGCATGCCGGTGCGGATCCACAGCTCGCCGCCGTCCTCCTCGTTGTGCTTGATCGCGTTCTCGACGAGGTTGGACACCAGGTGCTCCAGCAGCACCGGGTCGCCGAGCGCCGTCCCGGACGTCAGCTCCGGGTGCACCGACACGTCGTTGTCGTGGTCGCGGCGCGCCGAGTGCTCCAGCACCGTGGCGGCCACCTCGGCGAGGTCGACCGGGGTGCGGGTGGTCAGCTCCCGCTCGCTGCGGGCGAGCAGCAGCAGGCCCTCGATGAGCCGTTCGTGCCGGGCGTTGGTCGCCAGCAGGGTCCGGCCGACGGCGCGCAGGTCGTCCGACGCCTCCGGGTCGCCGAGCGCGACCTCCAGCAGCGTCCGGTTGATCGCGAGGGGCGTGCGCAGCTCGTGCGAGGCGTTGGCGACGAACCGGCGCTGCGAGTCGAACGCCTGCCCGAGCCGCTCCAGCATCGCGTCGAAGGTGTCGGCCAGCTCCTTGATCTCGTCGTCGGGGCCCTCCAGCGCGATCCGCTCGTGCAGGGTGCTCTCCGACAGCCGGCGCGCCGTGGTGGTGACCCGCTGCAGCGGGCTGAGCGCCCGGTCGGCGACGAACCAGCCGAGCACCAGCGTGATGATCCCGACCCCGGCGAGGGCGAGCAGCGACCGGCCGAGCAGCTGCTTCATCGTCTGCTCGACGAACTGGCGCTTCAGCTCGGCGGCCTCGGCGTCGGAGATGCCGAACCCGATCACCTGGACGTTGCCGAGGATGTTGGCCATCAGCACCGTCATCACGAACAGCAGCAGCGCCCCGGCCATGAAGAACAGCAGCCCGTACAGCAGGGTGAGGCGCAGCCGGACGCTCATGCGGCCGGGCAGCGCCTTCAGGTCGGTGAACGACCCGCCGCCACCGCCGGACCACCCGCCCTGGGCGGCCGGGTACGGCGGCGGCACCCGGTGCGGGACCTGCTGCGGGCCCGGACGCCGCCACCGGCCGCCGCGGCGGCCGCCCGGCACGGCCGTCGGCTGCGTCGCCTGCCCGCCGTCCTCGCGCGGCTCCGCCGGGCCCGTGCTCGGCTGGCCCGTGCTCGACTGGCCCGTGCTCGACTGGCCCGTGCTCGGCCCCGTGTCTTCTTGCGAGCCCGGCCCCTGCCCCTGGTCCGGCCCGGCGGGAGTCGCGCCGGGGCCCGCGGACGGCTCGTCGGGGCCGCCGGGCGATACGGGTCCGCTGTTCACAGCCGGTACCCCACGCCGGGCACGGTCTCGATGACCGGCGGGTCGCCGAGCTTCTTGCGCAGCGTCATCATCGTGACCCGCACGACGTTGGTGAACGGGTCGATGTGCTCGTCCCACGCCTTCTCGAGGAGGTGCTCGGAGCTGACGACGGCGCCGTCCGCGCTGAGCAGCACCTCCAGCACCGCGAACTCCTTGCGGGTCAGCTCGACCGGGCGGCCGTCGCGGGCGACCTCGCGGCGCGCCGGGTCGAGCGTGATCCCGGCGCGCTCCAGCACCGGCGGCAGCGGCGCGGCGGCGCGGCGGCCGAGGGCCCGCACGCGGGCGATCAGCTCGGCGAACGCGAACGGCTTGGCCAGGTAGTCGTCCGCGCCGATGGACAGGCCCTCAACGCGGTCGTCCAGCTCGCCGGCCGCGGTGAGCATGATGATCCGCGCCGGGTAGCGCTGCGCGACGAGCTGCTTGCAGACGTCGTCGCCGTGCACCTTCGGCAGGTCGCGGTCCAGCACGATGACGTCGTAGTCGTTGACGCCGGCGCGCTCCAGCGCACCCGCGCCGTCGTAGGCCACGTCCACGGCCAGCGCCTCCCTGCGCAGGCCGGTGGCGATCGCGTCGGCGAGCACGCGCTCGTCCTCGACGACTAGAACACGCACAGGGTCCCCCTCCTGGTCGGGGCGCGGCGCGCCCCCGCGGTTCCAGATATGACACGGGAGCCGTAAGACGCCCGTAAGCACTTGTTCGCTCGGAGTACGCCGAAGCGGAACATCACGGACGCAACAATCCGCGAAATTTGCAGCGACGCACAGGTTTATCTTCAGCCTAGGGCTGGGTAGGCATGGGCAGGATCCGGGAGGAGGCCCATGGGCGAGTTGTCACGCATGATCCAGCAGCGGCTCGATGACGCTTACGCGTCGCTGCGGAGCGCCCACGCGGATGGGGACACCTACCTGGCCGACATCCGCCAGGAGGAGATCAACGATCTGCGCCGGATCGCAGCGAACAACGACATCGGCGTCGAAGCACCCCGCTGCGACTGAGGGACGCACGAGCGTAACGGGAGCCCGGGACACCCCCGTCCAGGGCTCCCTTCTCATTTCCGGCCGCACCGTCAGTCGGTGAGCGGGTCGAGTGGCATCAGGAGCTCGTGCAGCGCCTCGAACGTGCCCGGCCCGGCGGCGATGGTCAGCTCCGGGCTCGCGGGGGCCCCGTGCAGGCCCTCGACGCGTCCGCCCGCCTCCTGGACGATCAGCGCGCCCGCGGCGACGTCCCACGCCTGGACGCCGCGCTCGTAGTACGCGTCGACACGTCCCGCGGCGAGCGAGCACAGGTCCACGCAGCAGGAGCCGCCGCGCCGGATGTCGCGCACGCCCGGCAGCACCCCGGTGAGCACCCGCGCCTGCCCGGCCCGCCGCCCGGCGTCGTAGCCGAACCCCGTGGCCACGAGCGCCTCGCCGAGCGGCACCCCGGCGTTCACGCGGAGTTCCCGCGTTCCGGACGCGGTGTGCAGCAGGGCTCCGCCGCCGCGCACGGCCGTGCAGGTCTCGCCGCGGCGCGGCATGTCCACGGCCCCGGCGACGGTCGTGCCGTCCACCTCCGCGGCGATGCTGACCGCCCAGTCGGGCAGGTCGTAGAGGTAGTTCACGGTCCCGTCGATGGGGTCGACCACCCAGCGGACCCCGCTGCCGCCGTCGCGGGAGCCGCCCTCCTCGCCGAGGAACGCGTCGTCGGGGCGCACCGCCCGGATCCGCTCGATGATCAGCTGCTCGGCGGCCCGGTCCATCTGGGTGACGACGTCGGTCGGGGACGACTTGGTCTGCACGACGTCCGGGCCGTCCAGCGGCCGCTTGTCGATCAGCATCCGGCCGGCCTCCCGCGCGGTCGCGGCGGCCAGTTCGAGCAGTTCCGCGGCGAGGTCCGGCGTGCTCGCGGCGCTCATCGGGCGTCTTCCAGGAGCCTGCGGGGCAGCGTGGCGAACCGGGGGTCGGTCCCGGGCGTCCCGGCGCGGGCGAACGCGATCCCGAGCTCCGCGGCGAGATCGGCGGCCTCGACGTCGAGGTCGTACTTGACCTCCATGTGGTCGGAGACGAACCCGATCGGGACGACCGCGACGGCGCGGACCCCCTTGCCGTGCAGATCGCTCAGGTGATCGGTGATCTGGGGCTCCAGCCAGGGCTGGCCGGGCGGTCCGCTCCTGCTCTGGTAGACGAGGTCCCACGGCGCTCCGGGGGCGGCCTTCTGCGCCACCGCCAGCGCGGCCGCCTCGAGCTCCGCGACGTACTTCTCCTGGTTGGGCTGGGAGAGGGGCACGCTGTGCGCGGTGAAGACCAGGCGGGCGCCTTCTGGGAGGCGGCTCAGCGCGTCCTTCGTCGCGTCCGCGAACGGCTCGATGAACTCGGGCCTGTCGGAGTACACGGGCAACTTGTCGATCTCGGGCGCGTCCTCGACCTCTTCGCGCACGCGCGCGATGTCGTCGAGGTACTGGTCGTTGGTGGAGTACCCGCTGTAGGCGGACGTGACGAAGGCCGCCGCGCGCCGGATCCCGTCGGCCTTCATCTGCCGGACGGTGTCGGCGAGGTAGGGGGTCCAGTTCCGGTTGCCCCAGTAGACGGGGAGGCCGACGCCGTGGTCGGCGAAGTCGGCCTCGATCGCGGCCTTGAGGTCCCGGCACAGCTGGTTGATCGGGCTGACCCCGCCGAACAGGTAGTAGTGCTCGCCCACCTCTTCCAGGCGTTCCCGCGGGATGTTGCGGCCGCGGGTCACGTTCTCCAGGAACGGGAGCACGTCATCGGGCCCCTCGGGCCCGCCGAAGGACAGCAGAAGCAACGCGTCGTACGACGTCATGCTCCCCATCCAATCAGCCCCGCGGCGGTGCCCCGTTCCGGGCCGGTGTCGCGGAGAGCCCTTCCCGGGGCCGCCTCATGAGCGCCGACGGTCACTCGTAGCGCGCCGCGTACGCCTTGGCCAGGTTGAGGACCTTCTGCACGTACCAGTGGGCGTGGTTGTAGTGCCAGATCGCGTTGTAGAGCTGCTTGCCGCCCTTGCCCGCGCCGTTCGCGCACAGGTAGTTGGCCGCGCCCGGGATGGCGTCGTAGGGGTTCATGATGTCGGCCTTGCCGTCCCTGTCGCCGTCCACCCCGTACGCCTTCCACGTGGCGGGCATGAACTGCATCGGGCCGAGCGCCCCCGCGCTGGACGGGCCGACGTTGCGGCCGTGGCTGCTCTCGACCTGGCCGATCGCGGCGAGGACCGTCCAGGAGAGGCCCGGGCACGTGCCGGCCGCCTGCTTGTACAGGTCCATGTAGCTGGTGGCGCCACCGCCGCCGCCCGCCTGGTTCTGGTACTTGGACTCGTGCAGGTTCACCACGTCCGTGCCCGGGCCGAGGACCTTGGTCACGGCCCTGGCGACCTTGGCCGGGTCCGCGCCGGGGGCGTTGACCAGCACGGCGACGTTGGGGATGAGCCCCATGTCGGTCCCGGACTTCTGGCTGACGAGCATGTCGATCCCGGGCACGCCGAGGGCGCCGGAGCCGCCCATCGTCAGCGACGGCATCGTGCGCCCCACCACCGGGTACTGGGTGCCCTTCGCGAGCTGGAGCTGCTCGGAGGCCGCCGGGGACACCACGAACTGGCCGCCGGCCAGGGCCTCCCACAGCTCGGTCTTCTTGGCCGTCCCGGGCGGCGTCCAGGCGCGGAAGTCGGACGGGTCCACGGCGAACGCGTTCACCTGGCGGCCCTGGAGCTGGACGGCGCCGCCCGCGACCGCCATCACGTCCTTCACCTGGCTCAGCTTCGCGATCCGCTTGATCTTGGCGGTGGAGATCGAGGCGCCGCCGACCGCCAGCACGTCCGGCGGGACGACTCGCTCCAGCGGCGCGACCTGCCCGCTCTGGGCCACGTTGACGGGGTCGCCCTGCAGGTTGTCGGGCGGTGCGGCCGCCGCCGGGCCGGCCTCGGCGCGCTCCGGCTTCTCCGCGGTCAGCGCCGCGTAGGCGCCGCCGGAGGCGGTCGCGACGGCGAGGAGCGCGATGGCCGCGACGAGCAGCGGCGATCCGCGGCGCCGAGGCGGGCGCGCGTACCCGTTCCGCGGCCGCCGCTCCTTCTTCTCCGGCTTCGGCCTGCGCGGGCGGGGGACGGCCGTGTTCCCGCCGTTCGCGATCACGTCCGCGCCGGGCGGGCGTTCCCCGGGCTCGGAGGCGGTCGACGGCGCCTTCTTGGCGGCCGCGTTCGCGATGGAGTCGGTGCGCCGGGCTGATGGAGGGGCCACAACAATTCCCAACGAGTGTCGCTACGGACGGTTACCCGCTTTTTTCACTTCTTTCCCCCATGTCACGCCAGGATGGGGCCGACCACGGACGAAGCGATGTCGTGCCGGATGCCCGCATCGTTCCATGCCCGTAGTTACCGGATCGTAGGCTATCGCCCGTTCCATGACCGCCTCCCAGGCATGATCGTCGGCCCCTCGGGCGGAAAACATGAACTTTCCTCATGAACGTTGGACGAGTAGAGTCGCCGCATGTCCCCCGTGACGAACCAGAAGTGGCAGAACTGGGCGGGAAACCAGCAGGCCACGGCGCGCCGCGCCGCGACCCCGCGCACCGCCGGAGAGGTCGCCGCGCAGATCCGGTCGGCCGCCGACGACGGCCTCACGGTCCGCATGACCGGCACGGGCCACTCCTTCACCGGCGCGGCCGTCGCCGAAGGGGTCCGGCTCCGCCCCACGGCGCTCACCGCGGTCCGCTCGGTCGACACCGCGACCGGGCTGGTCACCGTCGAGGCAGGGCTCCCCCTCCACGAGCTCAACCGCATCCTGGACGAGCACGGTCTCGCCCTGGCCAACATGGGCGACATCCAGCAGCAGACCGTCGCCGGCGCCCTCCAGACCGCCACCCACGGCACCGGACGCGACGTCGCCGGGCTCGTCTCACAGGTCGCCGCCCTGGAGCTCGCGCTCGCCGACGGCACCATCGTCACCTGCTCGCGCGAGGAACGCCCCGACCTGTTCGACGCCGCCCGCGCGGGCCTGGGCGCACTCGGCATCGTCACCGCCGTCACCTGGCGGACCGTCCCGTCGTTCCTCCTGCGGGCGCAGGAGGAACCGATGAAGTGGGACGAGGTCCTCTCGCGCGTGGACGAGTTCGAGGCCGCCAACGAGCACTTCGAGTTCTACTGGTTCCCGCACACCGAAGGCTGCCTGACCAAGCGCAACAACCGCGTCGAGGGTCCCGCCGAGCCGCTGTCCAGATTCCGGTACTGGCTGGACGACCGGTTCCTGTCCAACACGGTCTTCGAAGCCATCAACAAGGTCACGCACAGGGCGCCCGCCACGGTGCCGTTCGTGAACGGCATCTCCGCCAAGGCCCTCGGGGCGCGCACCTACAGCGAAACCTCGTACAAGGTGTTCACCAGCCCGCGCACGGTCCGGTTCAAGGAGCAGGAGTACGCGATTCCGCGGGAGCGGCTCGTCCCCGCCCTGCGTGAGCTCCGCGCCCTTTTCACGAAGAAGGGCTGGCGGATCAGCTTCCCCATCGAGGTCCGGCTCCTCCCCCAGGAGGACGCCTGGCTGTCGATGGCGCACGGACGGCACAGCGCCTTCATCGCCGTGCACGTCTACCACCGCGACCCGCACGAGGAGTACTTCCGGGGCGTCGAGGACCTGCTCGCCGGCCTCGAAGGGCGTCCGCACTGGGGCAAGCTGCACACCCGCGACGCCGCGTACCTGGAGACGGTGTACCCGAGGTTCGGCGACTTCGTCGCCCTGCGGGACAAGCTCGACCCGGACCGGCGCTTCGCGAACCCCTACACGAGGCAGGTCTTCGGCGACTGAGCCCGCTCGCCCTGTGTCACCTGCGCAGGGTCACTCGCTCGGGGTGGAGCGGTTCTGGGGGTCGTCGGCGCCTGGCCCCTGACCACCGTCCTGGCTGCCCCCGGGCGCCCCGGTCGGTGCCGGGGTCTCCGGGTCCGTCGGCGCCGGGGTCGTCGGCTGGGGCGTGGGCGCCTGGGTCGGCTGCCCGGACGGCCGGCCGGTCGGCTGGTCGTCCGGCGGCGTGCCCGGCTCCGTGGCCGGCGCCTCGCCCGTCGGGGTCTCGCCCGGAGTGACACCGGGCTCGGTCGGGCCGTCGGTCGGGTTCTGCGACGGGCCGTCCTCCTGCTGCTTCCCGCCGCCACCGCCCAGCACCTCGGTGACGGTCAGCCCGCCGCCGCCGCGCCCGATGGGCTCCCCGGCAGCGGCCTCGTAGATCGTGATCCCGCCGATGACGATCGCGAACACCGCGGCCGACGTGACCGCCAGCTTCCCCCAGTGCGCCTTGGCCCACTCGACCGTGCTCTTCCACGCCGACCGCCGGACGACCTGCCGCACCGCGTCCTCGCCCGCCTCCTCGGCGAGCGAGCCGGCGACCGCCTCCACCGGGTCCACGCGCGTCGCGCTGGGGTCGCCGCCGGCCACCGGATCGAGCCGGGTCGCGTTCGGATCACCGCCGGCCGGCTCGAAGCGGGTGGCGTTCGGATCGCCGGCCGGGTCGAACCGGGTGGCGCTCGGGTCGCCGGGCCACGCCACGGTCCGGGTCGGGTCGGCGCTCCTCGCCTCCTCCACGGCGTCCTCCGCCGCGCCCCGGCGCCGCGTCGCGGCCTGCATGTGCGTCAGTTCCTTGATCTGGTTGCGGCCCTGCTCCAGGTAGTGCTGCCCGATCGCCGACCCGGCCGTCGAGATCACGCTCATCAGCGCGGCGCCGATGATCGTCCCGTAGACCCCCAGGGTGGAGGCGCCGAAGGCCGCCACGGCCGTCGCGATGGCGCTCGCGACGAGCTGCGTCGTGCTGATCTCCGGCTTGCGCGGCATGAACCGCATCACTCCCGTCTAATCGCCATGAGCCCCTTGATCACTAACTGATCGGGGCGACCCGGTTGTTCCTGCCCAAGACGTGACGCTCGCAACGTCAAAAAGACGCGGCGCCGCGATCTCGCCAGGCACGGTGTGGAAAAAGATGCACAAGGATCCGGCAGGGTGGCCCCGGGCGGGTCGCGGCACCGGCAAGCTTGGCCGGGTGCCCTCTTCTACCTCGTGAAGGGGGCTTCGAGAGCGGCGATGTTCGGACATGCCGGGTACGGTGCTGGCAGCAGGTGTGTCCGAAAGAGAGACTCGGGGACCCGGGGGAAAGGGCACGCATGCGCCCTCGGTGGGCATCGGACGGCCGACCGGTGAGACGAATGGTCGCGCGGTCCGGCGTCCTCCGTGCCATCAGGACAGGGCAGGAAGGACACGCATGCAGGAGCTGCGCCTCGTCGCGGTCAGCGAGGACGGTACGTACCTCGTCCTGGCGACCGCGGGCCGGGGCACCCGGTTCACCCTGCCCGTCGACGACCGGCTCCGCGCGGCGGTCCGCGGGCACTTCTCCCGCCTCGGCCAGTTCGAGATCGAAGTGGAGAGTCCCTTGCGCCCCAAGGAGATCCAGGCCCGGATCCGGTCCGGCGAGACCGCCGAAGAGATCGCGGAGTCGGCGGGCATCCCGGTCGAACGCGTCCGCTGGTTCGAGGGCCCGGTCCTGCAGGAACGCGAGTACATGGCACAGCAGGCGCAGCGCGTCGCGGTCCGCCGGCCCGGCGAGTCCGCCCCCGGCCCGCCCCTCGGGGAGACCGTCGAGGAGCGGCTCGGCCGCGGCGGCGTCGACCTTGACGAGGTCGAGTGGGATTCCTGGAAGTGCGAGGACGGCACCTGGCGCGTCCGCCTGTCCTTCTTCGACGACGGCCGCCCGCACGCCGCCGAGTGGACGTTCGACCCGCGCCGCCGGCACGTCTTCCCGCTGGACGAGATCGCCGCCCGCCTGACCGCCGTGGAGTGGGACGACGACGCGCTCTCCGACACCGTCACGCCGCTCGTCCCGCGCCGTCCCGCCATGAAGGTCGTCTCCAGCGACCGCGACCCGGCCGCCCGGGGCCTGCCCGGCGAGCCCGGCGCCCACCAGGGCCGGCTCCGCCCCGCCGAGCCGCGCGAGTACCCGGCGGAGCCCCCTCGCATGGCCGAGCCCCGCCCCTTCCGCGAGACCTCCCACGAGGGCGGCGGCATCGGCAGGGCCCCCGCCCGGAGCACCGCCGAGCCGGCCCGGTTCCAGGACGCGCCCCGGCAGCGCGGGACCGCCCCGATCCGCGGAACCGGCGAGGCCCGCACCGCGCACATCCGCGAGACGGCGGAGACCGACCGCTTCACCGACGGGACCCAGGCCCCCGAGGACGCCCGCGAGGAGTCCGGCTTCGACACCCTGGCCGACGACCGCGAGACCCCCGCGGCCGCCGAGGTGCGCGCCACCGGCCGCGACGCGTCCGAAGAGCGCGAGACCGCCGTGCAGGCGGAGGCGCCCGAGGCTGAGCCCGAGCGCGAGACCGCCCAGGTCCGGGAGGACGACGAGCCGCGCGACACCGCAGAGACGGACATCGCAGAGACGGACGTCGCCGAGACGGATCTTGCCGAGGACGAGGCCGAAGACCGGGACACCGCCGACACGCGCGAGACCGGCCGTTCCGAGGACGAGGCCCAGGACGACGAGGTCGCTCGTCCCGGCGAAGCGAGCGAAACGCACGCACCCGAAACCGACCAGGCCCCGGAGACGACCGACGACCGGGAAACGGCCGAGGCCGGCGAGACCGCCGCGGCGGAGCGCCTGGAGGACGCGTCTCCCGACCGGGAGACCGCCGAAGCGCAGACCACCGGCCGCGACACGTCCGAAGAGCGCGCCGGGGAGACCGAGCCGGCCGACACCGCCCGCACCGACGAATCGCCCGCCGCGGCGGACGAGCGCGCGGCGTCCCGGCTCGCCGAGACCCCCGCACGGCGGGCCGCCCGGCTCCGGGCCGCCGCCGAGGCCGCGGAGGCGAAGGCCGTGGAGGCTGAGGAGGCCGAGGCTGAGGAGGCCCAGGCGGAGGAGGCTCCGGCCGACGTCCCGGCGCCGGAGCCCGAGGCCGCCGCACCGGCCCGCAAGAGCGGGCCCGGCGGGGAGGAGAAGCCCGCGCGGGAGAGCAAGCCGGCGGCGCAGCGGCCGGGTCAGCGGCAGCCCGCCCGGACGCCCGCGAAGAAGAAGCCGGCCGCCCGTCCCACCATGCCCGCCGCGCAGGACAAGCCGGCGACGCCCGCGCCCGCGGCCGCCGCGAACAGCGAGCCCGCGGCGCAGCGGCCCGCGCGGCGCCGCAAGGCCAAGGGCAAGCGCGCCTCCGTGCCGTCCTGGGACGAGATCATGTTCGGTGCGCGCCGCCCCGAATAGGGCGTCAGTTCTCGGGCGGGGTCTCCAGGAACGGCGTCACCCAGTCGGGCGTGATGCCGGCGGCGAGGGCGACGGCGTCCCCTTCGGCCATGTCGATGGCGGAGTAGCCCCCGTCGCCCGCGCCGACCGCCGCGACGAGGGTGGCGAGGCCGAGCCTGCGCTGGAAGACGGTCCGCCGGATGCGCCAGCCGACGATGGCGGTGTGCTCCACGACGGCCTGGCGGCGGCGCAGGGACCCTGACCGGACGCTGAGCCGGTCCCCGTCGGTGACGTGGCCGAGCTGCCGGTACCGGTCGAGCCCGAGCGGTACGGCCAGGACGGCGAGGACGCCGAACACGTAGGCGGCCCACGGCTGGCCGGTCGCGACGGCGAGGACGGCGAAGGCGGCCGGGAGCCCGACCGCGCGGGTGACGCGCCGGCTCCGGGCCGCCGGAGGATGCGCGACGAGCGGGCCGGGGACGGCGCCGATCACGCGGGCGGCGAGGGCCTCGGCGACCGGGCGCGGGGCGGCGGGCAGGAGGCGCCCGCGGTGCGCGGCGTCCCCGAGCCCGGTGATCAGCGCACCGAGCCGGGTCACTCCGGCGGCGCGCTCGAAGGGATTGTCGGCGAGCTCGACGCCGCGCAGCCGCCGCAGCTCCAGCGAGACGCTCCGGCGGGTGACCAGGCCGCGCTCGACGGCGAGCGACCCGTCCCGCTGGTGGACGGTGAAGTCCCAGTTGAACAGCATGAAGACGAACACCGACATGACCGGCATGGCGAGCAGGACGAGGATCGCCAGCGCGACGACGAGGGCGGTGGACAGGCCGACCACGTCGTGGCCGACGCTCTCCACCCGCTCCCGCGTGATGAGGCCGAGGTCGTCGCCGAGGTTGTAGACCGTGCCGAGGAGGGAGCCCGCCACCGCGAACGGCGTGAACAGGTAGGCGCCGCTCAGCGGCGCGTACGCGTACCAGCGCCGCCGCATCCGGGCGAGGACGCGGCGCGGCGGGGCCGGGGCGTCCCGCGAGAGCAGGACGCGGCGCAGCCGTTCGGCCTCCTGGAGGGAGACCGCGTTCAGCGCGCCCTCTCCGCCGTCCGCGCCGGCGTCGATGTGGACGACCGCCAGGCCGAGCAGCCGGTGCGGGAGGGACGCGCTGATGTCCACCCCCCGGATCCGGTCGCGCGGGATGCTCTTGACCGACCGTCCGATGAGCGCCCGCCGGAGCTCGATCCGGTCGTCGAACAGCACGTAGGTGAACGTCAGCCAGCCGGCCACGTGGAAGAGGAGGCCGAACGCCAGGCCGGCGAGCGCGAAGTAGAACGCCGTGGACAGGCCGCCGACCATGAGGCCCGTCGCACCGGCGGCGACGAGGGCGAGGAGTTCGCGGACGGCCCCGACGACGAACGTCAGCGGATGCAGCCGCTGGCCGCGCGGCCGCTCCTTCCGCGGACGCACCACGCCCGGCCCGGCCTCCGCACCGCCGTGTCCCGACTCGTCGTATTCCGTACGCGCCGAGTCGTCCAGACCGCGGTCGGCACCGCCGGCGGGGCGGTCCTGCGCGGCCGGAGGGCCGGCGTACGGGCGGATCACGCGGCCCTGCTCGCCGCTTCCCGTGGTCACGTCGCGTCGTCGCGCAGGTCGTGGGCGCGGTGCGCGAGGTCCTCGGCGAGGCGGGTCGCCACGCCCACCGGCAGCCCGGAGACCTCGGAGGACCCCGCGTGGGACGCGGTGTTGACCTCGATGGTCGCCAGCCCCAGCATCCGCTCGATCCAGCCCTGCTGGGTGTCGACGGTCTGGATGCGGCCGACGGGGACCAGCAGCCATTCGCGGCTGAACCAGCCCGTCCGCGTGTAGACGACGTCGGCGCTGACCTCCCAGCGGTGGACGCGGTAGCGCCAGACGGGCGCGACCGTCACCATCAGCAGGCCCGCGGCGCCGACGGCGTAGGGCAGCCAGCCGATGCGGCCCGACAGCCACCCGGGCACGCCGTCCCAGCCGGAGTCGCCCACCCAGGCCGCCACGCCGAGGGCGAGCCCGAACGCGAGGCCCCACACGAGCAGGTACTCGATCGCCCAGTGCGCGATCGCGCGGGCCGACACCCGGTGTTCGGGCGGCCGCAGCCGCGGCGGGTGCGGCCCCCCGCCGTCCTTGTGGTGACTGCGCCGCACCGACGTCACACCGCGAGTCTAGAACGCCGGAGGCCCCCTCCCGCCGGTTCGCCGCCCGCGAACCGCCGGATGTGGGCACAATCGCGCGGGCATCAGCGTTCTGTCAGAGGGTCATGCGATGTTGGGGGACGCTCCGGCACCCCCCGCAGAGCCCCGCTGGGCGGCGGAAAAACTGGATGCATCCGAGCCGGACACCACATATTTTCGGCAGATCCGTCTCGACCGAGACGGTGACGTCCGGCGACACGATCTCAGGAGATCACATGACGTACGCCATCCAGGCCGACGGCCTGGAGAAGCGGTTCGGTGAGACCCAGGCGCTGGCCGGCGTCTCCCTCACCGCCCCACCGGGAACGGTCCTCGGAGTCCTGGGCCCCAACGGCGCCGGCAAGACCACGATGACCCGGATCCTCGCGACACTGATCGAGCCGACGAGCGGCAACGCCCAGGTGGGCGGCTTCGACGTCGTCAAAGAGGCGCACAAGGTGCGGCAGCTCATCGGCCTCACCGGCCAGTACGCCGGGGTGGACGAGATGCTCACCGGCACCGAGAACCTCGTCCTGATCGGCCGGCTGCTCGGGATGTCCCGGCGGGCGTCCAAGGCGCGGGCCGCAGAGCTGCTCGACAGGTTCCAGCTCTCCGACGCCGCCGAGCGCGCCGCCAAGACCTACTCGGGCGGCATGCGGCGCCGGCTCGACCTCGCGGCGAGCCTCGTCGGGCGGCCGCAGATCCTCTTCCTGGACGAGCCGACCACCGGCCTCGACCCGCGCAGCCGCAACGGCCTGTGGGACATCGTGCGCGGCCTGACCGGCGACGGCGTCACGGTGCTGCTCACCACGCAGTACCTGGAGGAGGCCGACCAGCTCGCCGACGACATCGTGGTCATCGACCGCGGGCAGATCATCGCGCACGGCACGTCCGACGTGCTCAAGTCGCAGGTGGGCGGCCAGGTGCTGGAGGTCCGGCCGGTCGACGCGGCCGACGCGTCCACCGTGGCGAAGATCGTCGGGGAGCTGGCCGACACCGTCCCC
The DNA here is from genome assembly GCF_004348575.1 of Actinomadura sp. 7K534. Taxonomy (NCBI): domain Bacteria; kingdom Bacillati; phylum Actinomycetota; class Actinomycetes; order Streptosporangiales; family Thermomonosporaceae; genus Actinomadura; species Actinomadura sp. 7K534. The sequence goes on along the minus strand of NZ_SMKB01000009.1, from coordinate 4,064 downwards.
GAACTCGCCGACGACCTGGTCAGCGCGCCGATCACCGACCCGGGGCTGATGCCCGCCGTGGTCCGCCGCCTGGACGAGGCCGGCGTCGCCATCGGCGAGCTGTCGCTGCGCAAGTCGAGCCTGGACGAGGTCTTCTTCGCCCTCACCGGCCACCACACCGAGGACCTCGACGCCGAGGCCGGCGAGCTCGCCGAGTCGGCCAGCAAGGAAGGGGCGTCCGCGTGAGCACCGCGACGTTCGCACCGCAGGACCTCGCAAAGCGGGTCGCGCCCGGCACCGCCCTGCGCAACACCGCCACGCTGGCCTGGCGCAACCTGGTCCAGATCAAGCACAACCCGATGGAGCTGCTGGACCTGTCCATCCAGCCCATCATGTTCGTGCTGCTGTTCGCGTACGTGTTCGGCCCGGCGATGTCGGGCAGCGTCGACGCCTACCTGCCGGTCGTCATCCCCGGCATCATCGCGCAGAACGCCCTGTTCGCCGGGATGAGCACCGGGTTCGGCCTCAACACCGACATCACCAAGGGCGTCTTCGACCGGTTCCGGAGCCTGCCGATCGCGCGCAGCGCCCCGCTCGCCGGACGGATCATCGCCGACACCGCCAAGCAGGCGTGGTCGATGATGATCCTGCTGGTGGTCGGCTTCATCATCGGCTTCCGCATCGAGACGAACGTCCTCGCCATGTTCGCCGCGTTCGCGCTGCTGCTGGCCTTCGCCGTCCTGTTCTCCTGGACGTCGGTCTACATCGCGATGAAGGTGAACGAGCCGGAGAAGGTGCAGATCTTCGGGTTCGTGGTGATCTTCCCGCTGAGCTTCATGAGCACCGCGTTCATCCCGAACACGGACGGCATCCCCTCCGGGCTGGCGTTCGTCATGGACAACAGCCCGGTGACGCACCTGGTGGAGGCGATGCGCGGCCTCCTGGTCGGCGGCCCCGTCTTCGAGCACGCGGTCACGGCGCTGATCTGGGGGATCGGCTTCTCCCTGATCTTCGCCCCGCTCTCGCTGCGGGCCTTCAAGAAGCGCGCCTGATCCATCGGAATCCATTGGCTCGGTCCCGCCGCGCGGGATGCCGAATGCCCCGGCGGTTGCGGGTACCGCCGGGGCATTGGTCTTGGTCCGGTCGGACGGGTCAGGCGGCCGGCTCCCTGGCCTGGTCGGCCGCCCGCTCCTTGGGGCGGACGTCATCGAGGGCTGCGAGCTGGAAGTCGGCGCGCGGCTGCTCGATGGTGGCGAGGGAGACGGTCTCGCGCTTCAGGAACAGGGCGAGCGTCCAGTCCGCCACGACGCGCAGCTTGCGGTTGAAGGTCGGGACCTTCGCGCCGTGGTAGGTGCGGTGCATGAACCAGGCCGGCCAGCCCTTGACCTTGAACCCGTAGGTCTGGGCGACGCCCTTGTGCAGGCCGAGCCCGGCGACCGCGCCGACGTTGCTGTGCACGTAGGGCTTGAGGGTCTTCCCGCGCAGCGAGCGGACGATGTTGTCGCCGAGGAGCTTGGCCTGGCGGACGGCGTGCTGCGCGTTCGGCGGGCAGTACACGCCGTCCTGCGTGAGGTCCGGAATGGCGGCGTTGTCACCGGCGGTGAACGCCCGCACCATGCCCTCGATCGTCAGGTACTCGGTGCCCTTGACGCGGCCCTTCTCGTCCACGGGCAGGTCGCCCCGCCGGACGACGGGCGCCGCCTTCACGCCCGCGTTCCACACCAGCGTCCCGGCCTGGAAGGAGCTGCCGTCCGACAGCTCGATCCGCCCGTCCACGGCCGACTCCAGCAGCGTGTTCAGCTTGACGTCGATGCCGCGGCCGCGGAGCTGCTCGGCGGTCCACTTGCCCATGTCGGGGCCGACCTCGGGCAGGATGCGCCCGGCGGCCTCGACGAGGATGAACCGCAGGTCCTGCGGGGTGACCTTGCGCATGTACTTGGTGGCGTCGCGGGTCATGTCCTCGAGTTCGGCGACCGCCTCGACGCCGGCGAACCCGCCGCCGACGAACACGAAGGTGAGGGCCTTGCGGCGCAGCTCGGCGTCGTCGGTGGACTCGGCGATCTCCAGCTGCTCCAGCACGTGGTTGCGCAGGTGGATGGCCTCGCCGACGGTCTTGAGGCTGATCCCGTGCTCGGCGAGCCCGGGGATCGGCAGCAGCCGCGGCACCGCGCCCGCGGCCATCACGAGGTAGTCGTAGGGGATCCGCTCCGGCGGCCCGGCGAGCGGCTGGACGATCGCCCACCCCTCGTCGTGGTTCAGCTCGGTGACCCGGGCCTTGCGCACGGTGCACTTGGGCAGGACGCGGCGGAGCGGGACGACGACGTGCCGCGGGGAGATGTTCCCGGCGGCGGCCTCCGGGAGGAACGGCTGGTACGTCATGTACGAGTTCGGGTCCACGATGGTGACCCTGACCTCGCCCCGCCTGAGCTCGGGTCTGAGCTTCTTCTGCAGGCGCAACGCGGTGTACATGCCCACATAGCCGCCACCCACGATGAGGATGTGGGGAGCGCCAGGGCTCTCCTGGGCGATCCTGGCCATTGCGGCCTCCAATGTCACGGTCGGCTTGTGAAGACATTCACAAGCTAGCCGATGGAACGTGCTCGGCACCAATCAATAACCAGGGAAGAACAGCAGATCTTCCCGTCCTGGCAAAGCAGGACGCCGATACGGCTGTGAAACCCGCCACTCCTTCCCAAAAACTGGCATGTACCGGGGCAGAACACGCATGATCAAGCTCACAGCGCCCGTCCGGCCGGAGGGGCGTCCCGCGGTGGAGGGAAAGGCCCGTTCCAGTCCCGGCGAAGCCCTAGTGTTGGGGCCGAATCGTTGGGGCCTACGAGGAAGGGGCGCCGGCGGGCGGGGCGCATGCGGCCGAGATGACGGCGATCCGGCGGCGCGCCGCGTACGATCTCGCCCGGGAGCGTATCGATGATGAGCAGACACCGGCGTCCGATCACGGCCGCGGCGGGCGCCCTCGCGGTCGCCGCCTCCGTCGGCGGCTGCGGCCTGTTCGGCCAGCCGGAGAACAAGAGCGCCGAACTTTCCGAGTGGTTCACCGTGACCAGCCCGGTGTTCCGCGATGGGCAGGACTTGCCCCCGCGGTACGGCTGCACGACGTACCCTGGCGGGCAGGGAAAGACCCCGCCGCTCCGGTGGTCGGGCACGCCGAACGGGACGCGGTCGTACGCGATCGTCGTGGACGACCCGGACGCGTCGGGCGGCGCCCGCGTCCACTGGGTGATCGCGGGCATCGGCGGGACGGTGAACGAACTCGTCGAGGACGCCCGGCTGGACAGGACCGTCGAAGGGTTGACCACAGAAGACAAGGCGGGCTACGCGCCGCCGTGCCCGCCCAAGGGAGAACGGCACCGGTACCGGTTCACGATCTACGCGCTGGACCACCCGGAACCGTTCGCCGACGGCGCCGCACTGAAGGACTCGCTCCCCGCCATCGCCCGGCACACGATCGGACGGGGCAGGATCATCGGGAACTTCGGCGGCAACTAGGCGCGTTGACCGTGGAGCCTGAGGGCCCAGGGTCAGGGCGGACCCCACCGGGGGGCTGAGCCGACAGGGGCGTACCGACGGGCGGGATTGGCCGATCGGGACGTGCCGTGCGAGGGTGAATGTGCGCGATGGGTGTGACAACGGTCATAGCAGTCGGTCAGAATCGGGCTAGACCGAGGCGGCGGCGACCAGAGCAGCACCGGTCGCCTGCGACAATCGGGACGGACTCGCGGTCCGCGCCAGGGACTCTCACCGGGCCAAGGCATTGGGTGGTGGCATGACTTCTTACATCGTGGTCTTCGGCCTCATTGTGGTCGTGGTCCTCGTGGTCGTCCTCGTAGCCCTAGGCCTCCGGGCCAGCAGGGCGGGACGCGACGACGACGACTGGATGGACGACGAGCCGCAGCACCCGCGCGGCCGCCGGGCGGGACCGCCCCAGGACGACATGGGCGGCCCGGACGACTACGGCTACAACGACGGGTACGACGGCGCCTACGACGGCGGCTACGACCGGCACGGCGCGCCCGAGCCCGCCCATGACCGCCGGGTCGCCGGCGGCCCGCTCGCCGCCCCCACCG
>NZ_SMKB01000099.1:0-25432 GCF_004348575.1 Actinomadura sp. 7K534 | reverse complement strand
CCCCGGCGGCGCCCCCAACTGCGGCGACTGGGTGATGGTCGAGGGCTACTCCCACGAGCTGTCCAGCTGCGGCTTCTGGCCGGGCGGAGGCGAGGAGGGCGCCTTCTACGCCTACGCCTACCCCGAGCCCCCCGGCTTCGCCGACCACCCGGTCCTCCCGGACGGCGCCTACTACAGCCAGGAGAACGGCCAGTTCCTCCTCCCCTACGAGGCCGTGGCGGACACCGCGGACCCCGACACCGCCCTGATGAACTTCCTGCAGACGACCTACGAGGCGGCCGCGATCCACGCCGGGTGGGACCGCGAGGCCCTGGAGGACAACCCCGACCGCTGGAACACCCAACGCCAGGTCACGGGGTGAGCCGGGCGACCAGGGCGGCGGCTGGGGTTTCGGTGGCTTGGCGGTAGGACTCGCCCGCCCAGAGGTTGAGGCCCTCCGGATCGCCTTGGGCTGCGGCTGCCTTGCGTAGGGGTGAGGTCACGTAGTGGACGTCGGGGTAGGCGGCGGGGGCGTGGGCCGAGTGTTCGGTGAGGAAGCGGTTGACCAGGCCGCGGGCCGGGCGGCCGCTGAACGCGCGGGTCAGTGCGGTCGAGGTGAAGCGGGGGTCGGCCAACGCGGCTTTGTAGACGGGGTTCGCGCCGCTCTCCGGGCAGCGGACGAACGCCGTCCCGATCTGCGCCGCGGCCGCGCCCAACGCCAGGACCTCCGCCACGTGGGATGCGGTCGCCAGACCGCCGGCGGCGATGAGGGGCTGCCTGGTGAGGGCGCTCACCTCGCGGAGCAGCGCGCGCAGCGGGACGGGATCGTCGGACGTGTTGGCGAACGAGCCGCGATGGCCCCCGGCCTCGGAGCCCTGGAGGCACAGGGCGTCGGCGGCGGACGCGAGGCGGGCCTCGGCGGCGGTGGTGACGGTGACGACGACCGCGGTGCCGCGTTCCTGGAATGCTCGGATGACGTCCGGGGCCGGGCAGCCGAACGTGAAGCCGACGAAGGGCGGCGGGTCGGCCAGGAGGTCGGCGATTTTGGCGTCGTAGGCGTCGTCCCGGCCGGCCGGGGTGCCCGGTTCCACGCCGAGGCGCGCGGCCTCGGGGGCGAGGCGGTCGCGGTAGGCGGCGACGGCGGACGGGTCGGGCTCCTCCAGGGAGGGCATGAAGACGTTCATCCCGAACGGGCGGGAGGTGAGCCGCCGCGTGGCGGTGATGTCGGCGCGCATGGCCCCGGGGGTCTTGTAGCCGGCGGCGAGGAAGCCGAGGCCGCCCGCGTCCGAGACGGCGGCGGCCAGCTCCGGTGTCGAGGGGCCGCCCGCCATCGGCGCCTGCACGATCGGGTGTTCCGGCCACCGGCTCATGACCGGCACCATAATCCAGGGGACGGAAGGGGGCGGCATGCGGGTGCTGCTGCACTACGACATGGACCACACCGAGCCCGGCCTGGACATCGTGAGCTGCTCGGAGCAGGACGACGAGCGGTTCGCGGAGCTGCTGCCGGACACCGAGGTCCTCTGGCACGTGCTGCGTCCGCTCACGGCCGCCGACATGGACCGGGCGCCGAAGCTGCGGCTGGTGCAGAAGCTCGGCACGGGCATGAACACGATCGATCTGGCGGCCGCCGAGGAGCGGGGGATCGCCGTGGCGAACATGCCCGGCCAGAACGCGCAGGCGGTGGCGGAGACGAGCCTGCTGCTGATGCTGGGGGCGCTGCGCAGGGTCGTCACGTTCGACGCGCGGACGCGGGCGGGCCGGGGCTGGCCCGCCGACCGCGCGCTCGTGGGCGGTGAGCTGGCGGGCCGGACGGTCGGGCTCCTCGGCGGCGGCGAGATCGCGGGCCTGCTGCGGGGGATGCTGGAAGCGGTCGGCGCGACCGTCCGGTACACGTCCCGGACCCCGCGGGCCGACCCCGCGTGGCGGAGCCTGGACGAGCTGCTGCGGGAGAGCGACATCGTGTCGGTGCACGTCCCGCTGACCGAGGAGACCCGGCACATGCTGGACGCGGAGCGCCTCGCGATGCTGCCGGAGGGCGCGATCGTGGTGAACACGGCGCGCGGCGCGGTCGTCGACGAGGCGGCCCTGATCGGCGCGCTGAAGTCGGGGCACCTGGGCGGCGCCGGGCTGGACGTCTTCGAGCGGGAGCCCGTGGACGCGGGCAACCCGCTGCTCGCCATGGACAACGTCGTCGTGATGCCGCACGTGGCGTGGCTGACCGGCGAGACGTGGAGCCGGTACTTCGCGGTCGCGGCGGAGAACTGCCGCCGCCTCATGCGCGGCGACGGCATCCTCCACCGCGTCGTCTAGCGGTCGTTCACGGGACGAGCACCGGCTTCACGACCTTGCCGGACTGGGTGTCCGCCTCCGCCTGGTTGATCTGGTCGAGCGGGTAGCTCGTGATGAGCCGGTCGAACGGGAACCGGCCCTGCCGCCACAGCTCGATCATCTTCGGGATGAAGGTCTGCGGGACGGCGTCGCCCTCGATGATGCCCTTCACCGTCCGGCCCATGAGCAGGAGGTTCGCGTCCAGCGTGTACTCGGCCGCGCCGACGCCGACGAGGCCGCACACCCCGGTGGTGCGCAGCGAGGCGACGGCCGTGGCGACGACCTCGGGGACCGCGGTGCTGTCGAACGAGTACTGGACGCCCTCGCCGCCGGAGATCGCCCGGATCCGCCCGGCGATGTCCTCGTCGGCGCCGTTCAGCACGTGGGTGGCGCCGAGCTCGCGGGCGAGGTCGAGCCGCGACTCGTGCAGGTCGACCGCGACGATCGTCGTGGCGCCGGCGACGCGGGCGGCCATCACGGCGGCCAGGCCGACCGCGCCCGCCCCGAAGATCGCGATGCTGTCGCCGGCGCGGACGCCGAGCGAGACCAGCACGGACGCCGCGCCGGTCTGCACGCCGCAGCCGAGCGGCCCGAGCTGCTCCAGCGGGACGTCCCGGCTCACCGGGACGACGTTGTGCACGGTCCCGAGCGCGTGGCTCGCGAACGACGACTGCCCGAACCAGCGGGTGTGCACGGCCTCCCCGCCGGCGGTCGTCGCGCGCGGCGTCCCGTCCAGCGGCGCGGCGAGCATGTTGAGCGCCATCATCTGCGGGCAGGCGCCGGGCACCCCGGCGCGGCAGTTGTCGCACGCCCCGCACGAGTCGAACGACATGACCACGTGGTCGCCCTCGGTGACGCCGGTGACGCCGGGGCCGACCGCCTCGACCACGCCGGAGCCCTCGTGGCCGAGCACGACCGGCTTGGCGACCAGGTCGCCCGGCACCCGCCCGAGCAGGTCGGTGTGGCACATCCCGGCCCCGGCGACGCGCACGAGGATCTCCCCGGGCCCGGGGTCGGCGAGGTCGAGCGACTCGATCGTGTAGGGCCCGTCTGCGGCGCGCAGCACCGCGGCAGTGATCTGCACCTAGTTTCCTCAATCCAGGGAGTAGCGGATCGGCAGGCGCTTCAGACCGCCGACGAACGTGGTGGCCGTGCTCTCCGGCGTCCCGGCCAGCTCGATCGAGCCGAGCCGCGGCAGCAGCTCCTCGAAGAACGCGCGGACCTCGATCCGGGCGAGCGCCGCGCCGAGGCAGTAGTGGACGCCGAACCCGAACGCCAGGTGCTTGTTGGGGTCGCGCCCCACGTCGAAGCGGAACGGGTCGTCGAACACGTCCTCGTCGCGGTTGGCGGACGGGTACGACAGCAGCAGCGCGTCCCCCTCGCGGATCTCGACGCCGCGCAGCTCGCAGTCCCGGACGGCGGTCCGCATGAACTCCTTGACGGGCGTGACCCAGCGGATCATCTCGTCCACGGCGAACGGCATCAGCTCTGGCTTCTCACGGAGCCGGTCGAGCTGGTCCGGGTTCTCGATGAGGGCCTGCAGGCCGCCGGAGATCGTCGCGCTGGTCGTGTCGTGCCCGGCGGTCGCGACGATGACGTAGTAGGACGCGGTGTCGAAGTCGTTCAGCGGCTCGCCGTTGACGCGCGCGTTCGCGATGGCGGACGCGAGGTCGTCCGTCGGGTTCTTGCGGCGCGCCTCCGTCAGCTCCTGGAAGTAGGCGAAGAAGTCGAGGAGGACCTGGATCTTCTCCTCGTCGGACGCGCCGCGCTGGTACTCCTCGTCGTCCCCGCCGAACAGCTCCTGGGTGAGCTTCAGCATCCGGTCGAAGTCGCTCTCGGGCAGGCCGAGCAGCGAGAGGATCACGTAGAGCGGGAAGTGGACGGCGACCTCCCGCGCGAAGTCGCACTCGCCGCCGAGGTCGACCATCCGGTCGACGTACCGCTTCGCCAGCTCCTTGACGCGCGGCTCCATGGCCCGCATGGCGCGCGGCCGGAACCAGTCGGCGCCGATGGCCCGGATGACGCGGTGGTCGGGGTCGTCCATGTGGATGAGCGTGCGCAGCGCGATGCCCTGCTCGGCCCGCTCCCGGTTCAGCCGGTCGAGCTCCTTCGTCGCGAGCAGCGGACGCGGCGCGTTGAGGAACAGCTCGTGGTTGCGTTCGACCTCCAGGACGTCCTCGTGCTTCGTGACGGCCCAGAAGGGGTTGTAGTCGGGCGCGTCCACGTAGTGCACGGGCGATTCCCGGCGCAGCAGCGCGAGCGACTCGTGGAAGCGGCTTTCGTCGGCGTATGCCTTCGGGTCGGCGAGGGCGAGGCCCGCCTCGGTTACGTTCGGCGTCACTGCAGGGGTCCTCCGTCACACGATCGTCGCGCGATTCCGGCAACGGACATCATCCAGGAACCTACGGTCCCGAATCTCGTTCGGTCAACGCCCCGCGGGACCACCGGGGTGTCAGGCGGTGATGAACGCGCCGTCCGCCAGGTCCTTGAAGCGGTCCAAGTCCTCCGCGGGGTCGTCGATGCCGCGCAGCGGGCCGGTGTCGGCCAGCCGGCTCCGCGCGTAGAGCCGCGCCACCAGCGCCTTGCGGTCGCCGCCCGAGTCGCCGCGCTCCCACCCGGCCTGCTCCAGCAGCAGCGCCGCCGCGTACACGTCGGCCATGTACTGGGCCAGCGGGTACAGCCGGGCCTCGGCGACGGTCCGGTCGAGTCCCCGCCACTTCGCGACGGCCTCGCGGAGGTGCCCGATGCGCTCGGCGACCAGGTCGGCGGTGGCGTCGTCCCCGGCGGGGGCCTGCCGGACGGCCTCGGTGAGCCGGTCGAGGAACGGCTCGTGCGCGTCCTGGCGCTCGACGGCGCGGCGGACGTCCAGGCAGAGGATGTTGTCGCCGCCCTCCCAGATGGGGTTGACCTGCGCGTCCCGGAGGATCCGCGCGACCGGCCACTGCTCGATGTAGCCGTTCCCGCCGTGGATCTCGATGGCGTCGCTGGCGGCGGTCACGCCCAGCCGGGCCGCGCGCAGCTTGATCAGCGCCGCGCCAATGCGCAGCCGCGGGCGCCCGAGGTACCCGTCGAACACGAGCGCCTGGACGGCCTCGGTCTCCACGATCAGCTCGGCGAGCTTGCGCCGCATCAGCGGCTGCTCCGCGAGCGGGGCCCCGAACGCCTCCCGCGCGCCCGCGTAGCAGAGCGACTCGACCAGGGATCTCCGCGCGCACCCGAGGCCCATCATCGAGATGCCGAGCCGGGCGCCGTTCGTCAGCTCCATCATGCGCGCCAGGCCCCGGCCGTCGCCGCCCTTCCCGGCGCTCGCCGGGGGCGCCAGCAGGAACGCCTCCGCGTCGGTGAACTCGATCTCCGCGGACGCCACCGACCGGGTGCCGAGCTTGTCCTTGAGCCGGCGGATCCGGACGCCGTTGCGCGACCCGTCCCGCCGCTCCTTGAGGACGAGGAACGGCGCGATGCCCCGTACCCCGTCCGCGGCGCCCTCGGACTTCGCCAGCACCACGAACGCCGAGCCGTTCGCGTTGGACGCGAACCACTTGAACCCGTTGAGCCGCCAGGCGTCCCCGTCCCGGGACGCGGTCGACTCCAGCGCCCCGAGGTCGGAGCCGCCGGACCGCTCGGTGAGCAGCTGCGCGGCCTCGCCGGACATCTCCCCGGCCGCGAACAGCTCCCGCACCCGCGCCTTGACGTCGTCGGGCGCGAACAGCTCCGCCAGGCCCACGACCATGTCGCCGCCGGTGCCGAGCGCGCACGCCATGCCGATGTCGGCCTGGTCCAGCAGGTAGCTCCACGCCACGCCGAGCGGCGCGGGGTCGACGCCGTTGCGCTTCGCCTCGGCGCGGAAGTCGGGCCGGGTGAAGGACGTCGCGACGATGTCGCGCCGCGCCGCCTCGAACGAGGGCGGCATGACGACCTCGCTGACGTCGCGGCCCCACCGGTCGTACTTCTCCAGCCTGGGCGGGTTGCGGTCCGTCTCCTCGGCCCGCTCCGCGATCGGCCCGCCCATCAGCGCGCCCATCTCCCGCAGCCTCGGCTCGGCCCAGCCGAACCCGTCCCCCAGGTGCCGCCGCATCAGGAACCGCAGCGTGGGGTCGCAGTCGTACCAGTTGCGGCCCGCGGCCCCCTGGTAGCGCTCGGTCGCGTACCGGCGGGCCTTGTCCGCGCCGCCGAACGGGAGCCGGTCGAACGGCTCGGTCAGATAGGTCGCCATGCCCGGACATTACACTTCTCTTTCGAATGCGGGAAGACTGTAATCTCCGGCCGCCCGCGCGCACCTGCCCCGATAGGGTCACCAGCAGACATGGACAACCTGGAGATCCGCCCGCTCACCGCGCGTTCGGTCGTCCTGAGCACGCTGCTGGGCGTCCACCCGCCCCGCCTGCCCGCGCGCGTCCTGGTCCGTGTCGGGGACCTGTTCGGCATCGCGGAGGGGACGGTCCGCGTCGCGCTGTCCCGGATGGTCGCCGCGGGCGACCTCGTCCAGTCCGGCGGCGCCTACGCCCTCACCGAGCGCCTCCTCGAACGCCAGGCGCGCCAGGACGAGAGCCGCCTCGCCCCGGCCGTGCCGTGGGACGGCGACTGGGAGATCGCCGTCATCACCGCCGAGCGCCGGCCCGCCTCCGACCGCGCCGAGCTCCGCCGGGCCATGTCCGCGCTCCGCCTCGCCGAGCTCCGCGAGGGCACCTGGCTGCGGCCCGCCAACCTGACCCGCGCCCGCCCGGACACCGTCGTCCGCCAGTGCACCTTCCTCACGGGACGCCCCGAGGGGGATCCCGCGGCCCTCGCCGCCGCCCTCTGGGACCTCGGCGGATGGGCGGCCGCGGCGCGCGGCCTGCACGCGGCCCTGACCGGCGCCGCCGCGATGACCGAGCGCTTCACCCTCGCCGCCGCCGTCCTGCGCCACCTCGTGAAGGACCCGCTGCTGCCCCCCGGCCTCCTCCCGCCCGACTGGCCGGGGACGGATCTGCGCGACCGCTACGAGCACTTCGAGGCCGAGTTCGCGCGGTTCCTCAGCGACCACGTCCTGCTGTGAGTCCCGCTGCGAGTCCTGCCGGTGAGGGTCACTCCTCCTCGGCGCGGGGGTTGTAGACACCGGCCCACCGGCGGTCGGAGAGCTTGCAGATGGCGTCCATGATCTCATCGGTGATGACGCGGCGGGCCCGGCCGCGGGGCAGGTCGCGGTAGCGGGTGAAGTCCATCGGCTCGCCGATGCGGACGGTCGGGCGGACGCGGAGGCGGGGCCGCCAGGTGCCGAGCGGGATGATGCGGTCGGTGTCGCCGAGCGCGACCGGGACGACCTTGGCGCCGGTGGCCATGGCGAGCCAGGCGACGCCGGTCCGGCCCCGGTAGATGCGGCCGTCCGGGGAGCGGCTGCCCTCCGGGTAGATGGCGACGCCGCCGCCCTCGTCCAGGTTCGCGGCGATCTGCTCCAGCGCGCGGACGGCGGCGCGGGTGGGGCCGCGCCGGATCGGGACGTTCCCCAGCGCGAACAGCCCCCACCGGATCGCGCGGCCCGCGCGCCCGGGGAGCTCGAAGTACTCCGACCTCGCCAGGTAGCAGACGCGGCGCCCGATGACGGGCGACAGCACGAAGCTGTCGACGAACGACAGGTGGTTGCTCGCCAGGATGAACGGGCCCTGCGCCGGGATGTTCTCCCGGCCCTCGACCTTCGGGCGCAGCAGCAGCCGGAGCACGGCCCCCGCCGTGTGCGAGAAGACGCCGTAGATCACGCAGCCTCCAGCGAGTCGGTTGCGAGGCCGAATCTAGGAAGGCTCCGGCGGGTGCGAATCCGCCATGTGACCAGCCTCCGCGGACGGGTCCGGCGGTTACTGTGGTGGTACGCCGATGGACAGCCGCCGCGCCACCGGACCGTTCCCCACGGCGGTCTTCCGCCGGCGGCGGGAGTCCCCGGGCAGGCGATCGTGGAGGGCGTGATCAGCGATGGCGGGCGTGGACGGCGACCTCCCCCGGGCCCCGGGTGAGCGGGCGCCGGTGGAGACCGTGCCGGACGCCATCCGGATCCTGCTGGCCGAGGACGTCGCGCTCCTCCGCGGCGCGCTGACCGGCCTCCTCGACCTGGAGCCCGACATGGAGGTCGTCGCGGAGATCGAGACCGGCGACGCGATCGTCCGGGAGGCGCTGCGGCACCGCCCGGACGTGGCGGTGCTCGACGTCGACCTGCCCGGCGTGGACGGCGTGACGGCGGCGGCGGAGCTGCACGAGCGGCTGCCGGAGTGCCGGGTGCTGATCCTGACCGGGCTCGGCCGCCCCGGCGACCTGCGGCGGGCGCTGGACGCGCACGCGCACGGGTTCGTCCTCAAGGACGTGCCGCCCGAGGAGCTGGCGACGGCGATCCGCCGGGTCGCGGCGGGCGAGCAGGTGGTCGACCCGCAGCTCGCGCTGGTGGCGCTGCGCCAGCCGGAGAGCCCGCTGACGCCGCGGGAGGCGCAGGTGCTGCGGCTCGCGGCCGAGGGCGCGGACGTCGACGACATCGCGCTCGCGCTCAGCCTGACGGCCGGCACCGTCCGCAACTACCTGGCGAGCTGCATCACCAAGCTGAACGCCCGCAACCGGATCGACGCCGTCCGCATCGCCGGGGAGTTCGGCTGGGTCTGAGCGCCCACCCTGGGCCGGCCGGAGATGGCCGGATGTGGACGGGCCGGACGGGTGTGGCCGGGGTGTGAGAAACGCATGGCCGGACCCCCGGGCGATTCACATGCGGATCGGTGTGCGGTGCACTGGCCAGGGAGAACGCGCGGTGACACGCTCCGAGGCATGGCAGGGCAGTCGCTGTGCGGGCGGGCGGCCGAGGTCGCCGAGATCGAACATCTGGTGGAGCGGGCGCGGGCGGGCGCCGGCGGCGGAGTCCTGGTCCTTCGCGGGGAGGCCGGGATCGGCAAGACCGCGCTCCTCGACCACGCCGCGGGGGCCGCGCCCGGTATGCGGGTCCTGCGCGGCGGCGGCATCGAGGCGGAGGCCGGGGTCCCGTTCGCGGCCCTGCACCTCCTGCTCGGCGAAAAGGAGACGCAGAGCAGCGAGTTCTCCGGAGTGCTGCCCGCGCCGCAGGCCGCGGCGCTGGAGGCCGCGCTCGGGCTCACCCGCCCGCGCCCCGAGGACAGGCTCCTGGTCGGGCTCGCGCTGCTGACCCTGCTCTCCGGCCCGCCGGAGCGGGGGCCGGTGCTCGTCCTGGTCGACGACGCGCAGTGGCTCGACCGGGAGTCGGCGGACGCGCTGCTGTTCGCCGCCCGCCGCGTCGCCGCCCGCGGCATCGTGTTCCTGTTCGCGGCGCGCGACGACGCCGCGTGGCCCCGGACGGGCCTCCCTGAACTCCGCCTCACCGGCCTCGCCCCGGAGGACGCGCGGCTCCTGCTGGACGAGCGCGCACCCGGCACGCCCCCCGGCCGGCGCGACCGCGCGGTCGAGCAGGCGCGCGGCAACCCCCTCGCGCTGATCGCGTTCGCCGCGGCCGAGTCGGGGCTCCTCGCGCGCGTCCCGGCGGAGTTCGAGCGGGCCGTCCGCGGCCTGCCGGAACCGGCGCGGGTGCTGCTCGCCGTCGTGGCCGCCGACGGCACCGGCGAGCCGGGCGTGGCGGTCCGGGCGGCCGAGAGCCTCGGCGTGCCGTTCGGCGCGCTGGAACCGGCCGAGGAGGCGGGGCTGGTCGCCGTCACCCGCACCGCGATCGGCTTCCGGCATCCGCTGGCCCGCGCCGCCGCCTACCAGGGCGTCCCGGTCACCCGGCGGATCGCCGTCCACCGCGCGCTCGCCGCCGCGCACGCGCGGACGGGGGACGCGGGTCCACGGGTCCGGCACCTGTCCGCCGCCGCGCTCGGAACCGACGAGGCCGTCGCCGCGGAGCTGGAGGCGGCGGCGGGCGACCTCGCGGGCCGGCGCGCGGCCCCGTCCGTCGCGGCCTTCGCCTACGAGCGCGCCGCCCGGCTCGCCGGAGACCCGGAGGTGCGCGCCCGGCGGCTGGTGTCGGCCGCCGAGGCGGAGCTGGCCGGCGGGCGCCATGAGCGGGCCCGGACGCTGGCCGACGAGGCGGCGCGGTCTGCCGGCGCATCCGAGACGAGAGCGCGTGTCGACCTGGTGCGGGCAGGTCTCGAACTGGAGCACGGCGTCCCGGAGGCCGCCGGGCGGCTGCTGCTGGAACGGGCCGCGAGCTGCGACGACCCGGAGGTCCGGGCGCGGATGCTCGACGAGGCCGCCTTCCATGCCTGGTCGTGCGGCGATGCGGAGACGGCGGCCCAGGCCGTCGACCGGCACCCGGGCGGGTCGGTCATGGTGCGGGCCCTGTCGGCGCTGCTCGGCGATGACTTCAGGTCCGCCCGGCGGGTCCTGACGGGCGGTCCGGACGGCGCGCGGGACGAGCGGCTGCGGCTGCTCGCCGCCGAGACCGCGCTGCTGGCCGGTGACGACGCGGGCGCCGCCGAGCTGTCGGCGCAGCTCGTCGCGCGCTGCCGCGACGGCGGGCTGCTGGCGCTGCTGCCGCGCGGCCTCGGCGTCCAGGCGTGGGCGCGGCTGTTCCACGGCGCGCACGACGACGCCCGCGCGCTGGCCCGCGAGGCGCTGCGGATCGCCGAGGAGACCGGGCAGCGCCGGCAGGCCGCGGCGCTCCGCGCGGTCCAGGCGCGACAGGCGGCGATCGAGGGCGACGAGGTCCGCTGCCGCGCGCTGTCCGCCGACGGGCGGGCCGGCGCCGCGCTCGGCCTGCTCGCCCTCGGCCTCGGCCGCCCCGAGGACGCCCTCGAACACCTCCAGGACGCGCACCGCGAAGCCGCCGCGCACGCTCCGTCCGCGATGCTCGCGCTCGCCGACACCGTGGAGGCCGCCGTCGCCGCGGGCCGCCCCGGCGCGGGCGCCGAGCCGATGGCGCGGCTGGCGGCGTTCGCCCGCGCGGCCGGGCAGCCGTGGGCGGACGGGGTCGCCGCGCGCTGCCGGGCGCTGCTCACCGCCGACGACGCCGAGGCGGACCGGCACTTCACGCTCGCGCTCGCGTCCCACCGGGACGGCGGGCGGCCGTTCGAGCGGGCCCGCACGGAACTGCTGTACGGCGAGTGGCTGCGCCGGTCGCGGCGCCGCGCGCGGGCCAGGTCGCGGCTCGGCGCCGCGCTGGAGGCGTTCGAGCGGCTGGGCGCGGTGCCGTGGGCGGAGCGGGCCCGCGGCGAGCTGCGCGCCGCCGGCCAGGCCGTGCGGCCCTGCGACCCGCCGGGGCGGCTGACCGCGCAGGAGATGCAGGTGGTGCGGCTGGCGATGACCGGCGCGACCAACCGGCAGATCGCGGCGCGGCTGCGGCTGAGCCACCGCACGGTCGCCTACCACCTCTACAAGGCGTTCCCGAAGCTCGGCGTCGCCTCGCGCGCGGAGCTGCACCGGTACGTGCCGGCGGCCGAACCGGGCATCGAGGCGGGCATCGGGGCGGGCGCCGAACGTCCCGCGTGACGGCCCCTGGCGGCTCCGCCACATAAGTGTTCGGCCCGATATATCCCTTGATCGTGCGCCTGCGCCGTTTCATCATCCGATGGGACGGCGTTGGGGGGCCCGTGGACGTGGCGCGATCGTACGGATCCGCTCGGCGACCGGCGGCGGACCGCGGCCGCACCGGCCGGACACCGCTGTTCGCCCGCGTGATCACCGGCATGTACCTCGTGCTGATGCTGCAGACGAGGCTGGTGAAGCAGGCCGAGACCGGCCCTTCCCACATGCTGCTGTCGGCCGCCATCGTCATCACCGGCATCTTCGGCGTGCAGTGGCTGCTCGTCCTTTACGGGCCGCGCTCGCAGCGCCCCCGCCGCTGGGTCATCGCGACCCACCTCGCGGTGCAGACGGCGCTGGCCCTGCTGCCGCTGGCGGTGTTCGGCACGCACTGGTACCCGGTCGTCGGCGGGTTCCTCGCCGGGGCGATGCTCCTCCTGCTGCGTCCGCCGCTGTCGTGGTTCATGGTGGGGCTCGTCGCCGCCGCCGAGGGCCTGCTGCGCTACTACCAGGGCTGGTCCGCGCAGGACGTCTCCTTCTGCGTGATGGCGACGGTCATGGTCGGGCTGTCGATGTACGCGCTGACCCGGCTGTCGGGGTTCGTCCGGGAGCTGCACGCCACCCGGGAGCGGTTCGCGGCGGCCGCGGCGGCGCGGGAGCGGCTGGAGGCGGCCGGCAGCCTGCGCGCGGTGCTGGGCGCGGCGCTCAGCCGGATCGAGGCGGTGAGCCGGCGCGCCCGCGACCGGCCGCCGGCCGACGCCGCCGCGGCCCGCGCCGACCTGGACGAGGTGGCCCGCACCGCGCGGCGCGCCGCGACCGACGTCCGGTCGATCGTCGGCGCCCTCCAGGGCCCCTCCCCCAGGCCGGACCGGCCGGGACGCGTCACGCAGTCGCGCCTGGCCTGGACGATCCTCGTGTTCCTCACCGTCGGTTTCGGCTGGCAGCAGGTCATCTACGTCCACACGGGGACGGACGGGTCCTGGCGCGCGACCGGCGCGGCGGTGGTCGTGGCGGTCGCCATCGCGGCACTGCAGCTGCGGCACTCCTCGACCGTGCTGCGCGGGACGCGGCCCAGGTTCGGGGCGTGGACGCTGTCCGCGCAGGTCCTGCTGGTCTTCGTGCCGTACGCGCTGCTCGGTCCCGCATGGGCGACGATGGCGTGCCTGGCCACCGGCTCGGTGCTGCTGGTCTCGCGGGGGCGCCGGGCGTGGGTCCTGTTCTCGCTGACCATCGCGATGTGGTGCGTGCCCGCGCTGTGGGCGTCGTACGGCACGCTGTTCTACCTCTACACCGTCGCGATCTCGGTGCAGATCGGCGTGGTCGTGTTCGCGCTGTACCGGCTGCCGCAGCTCGCCCGCGAGGTCGACGTCGCCCGCGAGCGGCTGGCGCGGATGGCGGCGCTGCACGAGCGGCTGCGCATCTCCCGCGACGTCCACGACCTGCTCGGCCTGGGGCTGTCGACGATCACGGTGAAGGCGGAGCTGGCGCGGCGGCTGGTCACCGCCGACCCGGCCCGCGCGGCGGCCGAGCTGGACGAGCTGGCCGCGCTCGCCCGGCGGTCGCGGGCGGAGGCCAGCGCCGTCGCCGAGGAGGACAGCGCCCTGTCGCTGCGGGACGAGGCGGTCTCGGCCCGCGCCGCGCTGGCCGCCGCGGGCGCCGAGGTCCACCTCGACCTGCCGGATCCCGCGGAGCTGCCCCCGTCCTCACCGGTGGACGGCGTGCTGGCGGCCGTCCTGCGGGAGTCCGTCACCAACGTCCTGCGGCACGCGCACCCGGAGCACTGCGCTATCACGGTGACCTCCCGCGACGGGGTCGTGCGCCTCACGGTGCGCAACGACGGCGTGATCCCCCCGGCGTACACGGGCTCCGCCCCCGGCACCGGCAAGGGCCTGTCGAACCTGACCGCGCGGACCCGCGCCCTGGGCGGCCGGCTGTCCGCCGGGACGGACGGGAGCGGCGGGTTCGCCCTCGTCGCGGAGATCCCCCTGCACCTGGGGGTGCGGAGGGAGGAAGAGCCCCGTCACATGACGGATTCGCTGCTTCCCTTCCGTGCCTAGCGTCCCTGGCATGACGCAGGACTTCGATTTCCCCCGCTGTGCGCGCAATTCCGGCGTCCCCGAGGGGCGGGCCTCATGAGCGGGGGCGTGCGCGACGGGCTCGCCGGGCGCACCGTCCTGCTGACCGGCGTCACCGGCTTCATCGGGCAGGCGCTGCTGGAGCGGCTGCTGTCCGGGCATCCCGGCACCCGCGTGGTGACGCTGCTGCGGGAGCAGCCCGGCGTCACCGCGGAGCAGCGGCTCGACGAGCTGCTCGCCAAGCCGGTGTTCGCGCCGTGGCGGGAGCGGACCGGCGAGGACGCGGCCCGCGAGATCGTGCGGGACCGGGTGCGCGTCGTCCCGGCCGACATCACCGACTCCGTCCCGGAGCTGCCGGACGACGTCGACGTCGCGATCCACGGCGCGTCCATCGTGTCGTTCGACCCGCCGATCGACGAGGCGTTCGCGACCAACGTCGTCGGCACGATCAACCTGTACGAGGCGGTCCGCCGCGCCGGGGAGCGCGCCGGGAAGACCCCGCACATCGTGCACGTGTCGACCGCCTACGTCGCGGGTTCCCGCAAGGGCATCGTCCCGGAGACGACCCTCGACCACGAGGTCGACTGGGCCACCGAGCTGGAGTACGCCGTCGAGGCGCGCCGGACCGTCGAGCGCGACTCCCGGCGGCCCGAGGTCCTCGGGCGGCTGCGCGCCGCCGCGCTCGGCGAGCAGGGCAAGGCGGGCCCCACCGCCGTGGCCGCCGACACCGAGCGCCGCCGCCGCGAGGAGGTCGACGACCGGCTGACCGCCTACGGGCGCGAGCGGGCCCGCAGCCTCGGCTGGCCCGACGTGTACACCCTCACCAAGGCGCTCGGGGAGCGCGCCGCCGAGGAGACCGCCCGCGACCTGCCGCTGTCGATCGTGCGTCCGGCGATCGTGGAGAGCGCCCTGCGGCACCCGTACCCCGGCTGGATCGACGGGTTCAAGATGGCCGACCCGCTGATCCTCGCCTACGGGCAGGGGATGCTGCGCGCACTGGCCGGCATCCCGGACGGCATCGTCGACATCATCCCCGTCGACATGGTGGTGAACGCGCTGCTCGGCGCCGCCGCCCAGGTGCCGGAGCCCGGCACCCCCGCCTACTACCACGTGGGGTCGGGCGCCCGGAATCCGCTGACACTGCAGCGGCTCGTCGAACTCGTCCAGGGCTACTTCGCCGAGCATCCGCTGCCCGGCACCGACGGGCGCGGCGCGATCCGCCCCCGCGACGTGACGCTGCTCAGCGACGGCCGCGCCGAGAAGATGCTCGGCACGGCCGAGCGCGCGATGGACCTCGCCGAGCGCGCCCTGCTGATCCTGCCCAGCGGCGAGCGCACCCGCGGCTGGCAGCGCACCCTGCACAAGCAGGGCCGCGAGGTGCGGGCGCTGCGCCGCTTCCGGGACCTGTACGGCGCGTACGGCGCCGCCGAGGTCGTCTACGCCGACACCGCCACCGTCGCGCTCGACCGGTCGCTGCCGGACGGCGCCGGCTGCGACTCGGCGGCCATCGACTGGGACCACTACCTCCGCGAGGTGCACTGCCCCGCCGTGACGGGCGCGTTCCGCCTCGCGCCGCCGCACCACCCGCAGCCGCGCCCGGCGCTGACGGCGGGCCGCCCGGCGCCGCCCGCGGTGCGGTTCGAGGAGCGCCGCGACGTCGCGGCCGTGTTCGACCTGGACGGCACGATCGTCGCGTCCGACGTCGTGGAGGCGCACCTGTGGGCGCGGCTGCTGGACGTCCCGGTGCGGTCGTGGCCGGGGACGCTGCTGCCCGTCCTGCGGTCCGCGCCGCGGTACCTGCGCATGGAGCACCGCGACCGGGGCGAGTTCCTGCGCGAGTTCGTCCGCCGGTACGAGGGCGCGAACGAGGCGCGGCTGCGCGCGCTGGCCCGCGAACGGCTCGCGGACGTGCTGCTGCGCCGGGCGTGGCCGCAGGCGATCCGGCGGATCCGCACTCACCGCGCGGCCGGGCACCGCACCGTGCTGCTCACCGGGACCGTGGACGTGTTCGTGGAGCCGCTCCGCACCCTCTTCGACGACGTGCTGGCGGCGCGGCTCCGCGTCGTCGACGGGCACTTCACCGGGCATTTCGAGCAGCCCCCGCTGATCGGCGAGGCCCGCGCGGCGTGGCTGCGCTCCTGGGCCCGCGAGGAGGGCGTCGACCTGGCCGGGAGCTGGGCGTACGGGGACCACTACTCGGACCGCCCCGTCCTGGAGCAGGTCGGCAACCCGGTCGCGGTCAACCCCGACCCGCGCCTGTACCGGCACGCCAAACGGGAGCGCTGGACGATCGCGGACTGGGACGGCGACACCGGAGCCGTATCCACCCTCCTCGACGCCGCTCTGGAGGAGGCCCGATGACCGCAGCGAAGCGAGGATCGTCGGGCCTCCGCCCCGGGGGCCTGGGGGTCGCCCCCCAGAAAGGAAGAGCCCGATGATCCTGGCGCTTGAGTACCACCGCTCGCCCGCCCGCTACCTCGCCGCGGCGCGGCTGCCCGGCCGGCTCCGTCCGGCGGCCGTGCCCTCGCTCGCGCCGCTGCGGCTGTCGCACCGCCAGCCGCCCGGCCCGCCTGGGCCCGGCTGGGTGCGGCTGCGGACCGTCCTGTCGGGCATCTGCGGGTCCGACCTGGCGATGGCGGCCGGGAAGGTGTCCCCGTACCTGGGGCCGCTCACGTCGATGCCGTTCGTGCCCGGCCACGAGGTGCTCGCCGAGCTGATGGACGACGTCGACGGCATGCCCGCGGGCACGCGCGTCGTCATCGACCCGGTGCTGCCGTGCCGGGCCCGCGGCACCGGCCCGTGCCCGTCCTGCGCGAGCGGCCACGAGAACAGGTGCGACCACGTGAACGCGGGACGCATCTCCTCCGGGCTGCAGACCGGCTTCTGCGCCGACACGGGCGGCGGCTGGTCGGAGCGGCTGGTCGCGCACCGCAGCCAGCTGCACCGGGTGCCGGAGTCGCTGCCGTCCGAGCGGGCCGTGCTGGCCGAGCCGCTCGCGTGCGCGGTGCGGTCGGTGCGCCGCATCGACGTCCCGCGCGGCACGACGATCGTCGTGGTCGGCGCCGGGACGGTCGGGCTGCTGACCGTGCTCGCGCTGCGCGAGCTGACCGCCGCCGGGCCGATCATCGTCATCGCGCGGCACGCCGGGCAGCGGCGGCGCGCCCGCGCGCTCGGCGCGACCGAGACCATCGACCCGTCGGCGGCGCTGCGCGGGCTGCGGCGCATCACCGGCGGCTCGCTCGTGCGTCCCGAGCTCGGCCCCGGCTACCTGCTCGGCGGCGCCGACATCGTCATCGACTGCACCGGCGGGGAGGGGCTCGACACCGCGCTGCGCCTCGTCCGGGCGGGCGGGACGGTGCTGCTGTCGGGCATGCCGTCCAAGCCGACCGACCTGACGCCCGCCTGGTACCGGGAGCTGAACGTCGTCGGGTCGTACGCCAGCCGCGGCGCGGAGGACTTCGGGGCCGCGATCGACCTGGCCGCGCACGACGCGCTCGAC
Source organism: Actinomadura sp. 7K534 (assembly GCF_004348575.1). Taxonomy (NCBI): domain Bacteria; kingdom Bacillati; phylum Actinomycetota; class Actinomycetes; order Streptosporangiales; family Thermomonosporaceae; genus Actinomadura; species Actinomadura sp. 7K534. Next base: position 8,074 of record NZ_SMKB01000099.1, on the reverse strand, counting down.
GGGTTCGTCGACAGCGTCTACCCCCTCACCCGCTGGCGGGACGCGCTGTCGCACGCGCTGTCCGCCGGCCGCTCGGGCAGCGTCAAGATCGCGTTCGCCCCGCAGAACGGCGGCACCCCCGCGCCGCGCGGCGAGGCGTCCTCGAACGCCGGCGGCACCGACCATCTCGACCGCGAAGGAGCCCTTTGATGAGCAGACCGGGACTCGTGCTGGAGGTGGACGAGCGGACGCCCCCGATCCTGGTGCACGAGGGAGAGGGGTTCCGGCTGGAACGCTTCCCTCTCGGCACCCGCGTGATCTACCCGCCGGACTCGCTGCCCGGCCTGCGCGACCTGACCGGCCGGATCCGCGACGCGCTGCTGAACCCGCTCGGCAGCGAGCCGCTCCCCGAGCTGCTGCGCTCCGGAATGCGGCTGACGATCGTGTTCGACGACCTGTCGCTGCCGCTGCCGCCGATGCGGGCGCCCGACGTCCGGCAGCGGGTGATCGAGCAGGTCCTGGAGATGGCCGCGGCCGCCGGAGTGGACGACGTTGAGCTCATCGCCGGGAACGCGCTGCACCGCCGGATGACGCCCGCGGAGATCAAGCACATCGTCGGCGAGCGCGTGTTCAACTCGTTCTGGCCGGACCGGCTCCGCAACCACGACGCCGAGGACCGCGACGACCTGAAGTCCCTCGGGCAGACCCGGCACGGCGAGGACGTCGAGATCAACCGGCGGGCCGCCGAGAGCGACCTCATCGTCTACGTGAACATCAACCTGGTCGCGATGAACGGCGGCGCCAAGTCCGTCGCGGTGGGGCTGGCGTCGTACAAGAGCCTGCGGCACCACCACAACGTCCACACGCTGCGGCACTCCCGGTCGTTCAACGACCCGCCGAACTCGGCGATGCACCACTCCTACGACCGGATGCACAAGCTGCTGTCGGAGTCGGTGCGGGTCTTCCACATCGAGTGCACCCTCAACAACGACCAGTTCCCGTCGCCGTTCGAGTTCCTGAACAAGCGCGAGTGGGAGTGGACGCTGAAGGACCAGGCGAAGTTCCTGGCCGCCAAGCGCGCCAACGACCTCGCCCCCGCCGGGGCGCGGCACCGGGTGTGGCAGGGGATGCGGGCGCCGTACGGGGTGACCGGCGTGCACGCGGGCGCCACCGACCAGGTCCACGAGCGGACCCTCGCCGCCGTCCACCGGCAGCAGCTCACCGAGGTGCACGGCCAGTCGGACGTGCTGATGCTGGGCCTGCCGTACCTGTGCCCCTACAACGTCAACTCGGTGATGAACCCGATCCTCGTGTACAGCCTGGGGCTCGGCTACTACTTCAACATGTACCGGGGCAAGCCGCTCGTCCGCGAGGGCGGCGCCCTGATCATGTACCACCCGATGAAGTCGGAGTTCCATCCGCTGCACCACCCCTCCTACATCGACTTCTACGAGGAGGTGCTGACGCAGACGACGGACCCGGCGACCATCGAGACGAAGTACGAGGAGCAGTACGCCACCGACCCCTGGTACGTCCACCTGTACCGGAACTCGTACGCCTACCACGGCGTCCACCCGTTCTACATGTGGTACTGGGGCGCGCACGCGCTGTCCCACCTGGGCGACGTCATCTGCGTGGGCGCCGACCGCAAGGTCGCGTCCCGGCTCGGGTTCCGCGCGGCCAGCACCCTCGCCGACGCCCTGGAGATGGCGGGCGAGACGGTCGGCCGCAGCCCCAGCCTCACCTACCTGCACACCCCGCCGATGACCCTGGCGGACGTCCGATGAAGGGAGCCGTCCGATGAGCGGGGGGCGGATGAAGCTGGCGCAGGAGATCCGGTTGCTGCGGCGCGGCCGCGACTGGCGGGGGCGGGCTCCCGCGCCGCGGTCGGCGCAGCCGTGGACGGAGGGGCCGCGCACGCGGTCGTTCCCCACCGAGTGGGCGCGGACGCCCCTCGCCGCGGCGGCCCGGACGGTCGCGTTCGACGGCGTGCTGCGGACGGTCACCTGGAGCCAGACGAGGCCCGAGGTCCACGGCCTCGACCTCCTGGAAGGGGTGAAGGGCCCGGTCGTCTTCGTCGCCAACCACGCCAGCCACCTCGACACGCCGCTCATCCTCGGCTCGATGCCGGCCCAGGTGCGCCGGCGGGTCGCGGTCGCCGCGGCGGCGGACTACTTCTTCGACGCCCGCTGGCGCGCGGTCGCGACCGCGCTCACCTTCAACGCGTTCCCGATCGAGCGGCGCGGCGTCGAACGCTCCCTGGACCTCGCGTCCGAGCTCGTCCAGGACGGCTGGAGCCTGCTCCTCTACCCGGAGGGGACCCGCTCGCCGGACGGCTGGGCGCGCCGGTTCCGGATGGGCGCCGCGCTGCTGTGCCGCGAGCACGGCGTCCCGGCCGTCCCGCTGGTGCTGCGCGGCACGTACCAGGCGATGCCGCGCGGCGGGTTCTGGCCGAAGCCCGGCCGCCCCGTGGTGTCCGTGCGCTACGGCCGCCCGATCGCCTGCGAACCGGACGAGTCGACGGGCGCGTTCAACGGGCGGCTGGAGGACGAGGTCGGCCGGCTGTGGGTCGAGCACGACGAGGGCTGGTGGGCGTCGCTGCACTCCCCGGACCGCCGCCGCGCGCCCCGCGGTCCGGAGGCGGCGGAGTGGCGCCGCAAGTGGGAGGCGACCCGTCCGCAGCCGCCGTCGGAGCGCCACCACCGCATCTGGCGCCGCCGCTGACCGGTCAGGGGGTCTCGCCCAGGACCACCTGGGTGACGTTCGGGAAGTCGCCGAAGATCTTCGTGCCGGCGCCGAAGCCGTTGCCGGTGACGGTCATCGCGGGCATCGGGCCGAACGCGTCGGCGAGGGTCACCAGGAGCGCGGTGCCCGTCGGGGTGGCCATCTCGGCGTCGATGTCGTGGCCCTGCATGGGCGCGCGGGCGCGGGCCAGCAGCTCCACGACCGCCGGGCCCGGGTTGGGGATCAGGCCGTGCCGGCACCGGATGAAGCCCCGCCCGACCGGGATCGGTGCCGCCCGGACCTCGTCCACGCCGAGGGTCTCCAGCGCTGCGCACGTCCCGACGATGTCGACGATCGCGTCGTGTCCGCCGACCTCGTGGAAGTGGACGTCCTCCGGGGGTGTCCCGTGCACGGCCCCTTCGGCTTCGGCGAGCGTCCGGAACACGGCGAGGGCCCGGTCCCGCACCCGGTCGGGCAGGGGCGCGGAGCCGACGAGCTCCTCGATGACGGCGTGGGTCCGGGACACGGCGTCGTCCTCGACGCCGACGACGGCGCGGGTCGCCGCGATGCCGCGCCGCGACACCCGCTCGGTGCCCAGGGACCAGCCGGGGACGCCGAGGCCCTTGAGCATCACGCGGACCTCGCCGAGGTCGGCGCCCGCGTCCAGCAGGGCGCCGAGGGCCATGTCGCCGGCGACGCCGGCGAAGCAGTTGACGTAGGCGATGTTCCTCATGCGAGCAGCCTCCAGGCGAGTACCGCGGCCCCGAGGCCGTCGTCGATTCCGGTTGCGGCGAGGCCCGGCGCACCCGAGGTGAGCAGCGCCGCCAGTGCCGCGAGACCGCCGTCCGAACTGCCGTAGCCGACGCTCGTCGGCACCGCCACCACCGGGCGGGACGACAGCCTGGCCACGGCCGACGGCAGCGCGCCGTCCATGCCCGCCACGACGATGAGGAGCCGCGCCCGGTCGAGTTCCTCGCGGACGGCGAGGAGCCGGTGCAGCCCTGCGACGCCGACGTCGGCGGTGAGCGTGGCGGGCAGGCCCAGCGCGGACGCGGCGGCCCGTGCCTCTTCGGCCACCGGCAGGTCGGCCGTCCCCGCCGAGACGACCGCGACCGGCCGCGGCACCCACGAGCACGGCCGGGGCCGCGGGCGGGTCAGCACCACGAGCCCGGACCGCGGGTGGTGGACGGCGTCGGGCGCGGCCTCGCGGGCCGCCTCGTACTGCCGCCGGGAGGCGCGCCGCAGGAAGGCCGCCTCCGCGTCGCGGGCGAGCAGGTCCTTGACGCACTCGCGGACCCGGTCCAGGTCGAGGTCTCCGGCGTCGGCGGCCGCGATCGGACGGCTCACACATCCCCCTGCTCGTCGATGGGGCGCTCATCGGTGCGGCGCGTGTTGATGAGGTGCGCCGAGTATCCGGCGCCGTACCCGTTGTCGATGTTGACCACGACGACGCCCGGCGAGCACGCGTTCAGCGCCGACAGCAGGGCGGCCTTCCCGGGCAGGTGCCCGCCCGCCGAGGTCGGCAGGGCGATGACCATGCGGTCCACCAGCCCGGACACCAGCGTCGGCAGCGCGCCGCCGGTCCCGTCCGCGACGACGAACACCTCGGGTCCGTCCTGCTCGCGGAGCCAGCCGGGCAGCGCGGCCGGGTCGTGCACGGGCGCGTCGTACCGGCGCACCACGCGGCTGCCCATCGCCTCGGCGACCAGCGCGGCCTCCTCGGCGGCGGGCTCGTCGGCGGGCCGCCCGCACACGATCTCGACCCGTCCGGCGCCCCGCCGCGCGACCGGCGCCAGCACGGCCAGCCGGGCCCGCTCGTCGACCACCGCCCCGGGGAACGCCGCGCGCAGCGCGCGGAGGGTCTCCGCGGAGGCGCGGGTCGCGAGGACGTTGGTCGCTCCGGCACCGGTCAGGCTCTCCGCGATGGCGACGACCTCCGCGGTCGTCTTGCCCTCGCAGAACACCGCCTCCGGGTGGCCGCGGCGGCGGCTCCGGCCGAGGTCGACACGGGCGAAGCCCAGCTCGGCGACGGCGTCCGGAGTGGTCACGAGGCGGCCGCCCGCAGCCGGGGGAGGCCGAGCACGGCGTTGTGGCTGCCCTGCCGGTACGGCTCCAGGTCCAGGGTGACGTAGCGGAAGCCGGCGTCCTTGAGCAGCGCGGCGATCTCCGGCGCCCGCGCGGCGACGCGCCCGATGTCGGCCGCCTCCACCTCGATGCGCGCCAGGTCGCCGCCCTGGTCGCGGACGCGGAACCGCCCGCCGAACCCGGCGCGGCGCAGCGCGTCCTCGGCGTCCTCGACCCGCCGCAGCGCCTCCCGCGTGACCGGCACCCCGTACGCGAGGCGGGACGACAGGCAGGCCGAGGCGGGCTTGTCGGACGCCGGCAGCCCCAGCCCGCGGGCGGCGCCGCGGACGTCGGCCTTGCTCAGCCCGGCGTCCACCATCGGGAACCGGGCCCCCATCCGGCGGGCGGCGCTCTGCCCGGGGCGGTGGTCGCCGAGGTCGTCGGTGTTCACGCCGAGCAGGACCGGCCAGTCCCCCGCCTCCGCCGCGACCGCGGCCAGCACCGAGACGAGGGCCTCCTTGCAGAACCTGCACCGGTCGGCGCCGTTGGCCGCGTAGCGCTCGTCGTCCAGCTCGCGGGTCGTCACCACGCGGTGCCGCATCCCGAGCCGCGCGGCCTGGGCGCGGGCGTCCGCCAGCTCGGACCGGGCGAGCGACGGCGAGTCGGCCGTGACCGCGAGGGCCCGGTCACCGAGTTCCCGGTGCGCCAGGTAGGCCAGCAGCGAGCTGTCCACCCCGCCCGAGTAGGCGACCACGGCGCCCGGGAGCGCGGCCAGCGACCTGCGCAGGACCGAGACCTTCGGCGTGTCCGGCGGCCGCGGAACGGGCCTGTCGGCCATGGGGCATCTCCTTCGGCGTAGTCCTCCGGGTGCGACGCTAGACGCGGGGGAAGGACGCCGAATCCGTCATCCGACGGGCGGCTTGCCGGGCACGGCGATCTGCTCGGCGTGCGCACGGCACGGCGCCCGCCAGGCCGCGAGGAAAGGTTCTGAGCACGATCCCGGCCTGGCGGGCGCCGTGTTTCCGGTTGTACCCACTATTGCAACCATGTCGCACCTAGTTCCAGTGCGCATTTATCGCGGCAGGTCACGCGGGGGGTTCGGGCATACCCGGGGTGCGGGCGGGCAGGGGTGTCGCCATCGTCGAAGCCGAGGAAGGGGAGAGCATGAGCGAGTCGATCGCGGGCGTGCCCGTCCCGGACAGCACGCTGGCGCGGGAGGCGACCGAACTGGTGCGCGAGGCGGCGTCGCCGCTGCTGTTCGACCACTCCCGGCGCGTGTTCGTATGGGGGGCGCTGCGCGGGCGCGAGGAGGGGGTCCGGTTCGATCCGGAGCTGCTGTACGTCGGGGCGATGTTCCACGACCTGGGGCTGACCGAGCGGTTCCGCCGCACCGACCAGCGGTTCGAGATCGACGGCGCCGACGAGGCGCGGCGGTTCCTCCAGGCGCAGGGCGTCTCCGGCGAGGAGGCCGACCGGGTCTGGACGGCGATCGCCCTGCACACCACGCCGGAGATCCCGCTGCACATGGCCCCCGAGATCGCCCTGGTCACCCGGGGGGTGGAGCTGGACGTGCTGGGCATCGGCTACCACGCGGTCTCCGACGAGCAGCGCGCCGCGGTGGTCGAGGCCCACCCCCGGCCGGACTTCAAGAACCGGATCCTGGCCGCGTTCACCGACGGCATCAAGGACCGCCCGGACACGACGTTCGGCAACATCAAGGCCGACGTCCTCGCCCACTACGTTCCCGGTTTCGTCCGCCGCGACTTCGTCGAGTTCGTCCTGGACTCCCCCTGGCCGGAGTAGTCCGGGGGCCCGTCAGTAGCGGCGGCCCGCGCCGCCACCGCCGCCCCGGAACCTGGACAGGAGCCGGCGCGCCTTGGCCTGGGTGCGCGGGTCGCGGGCCATCCGCTGCGCCTTCGCCCGCGTCCGCTGGCCCTGCGGGCTCGCGAGATATCTCTTGATCTTGTTGACGATGGGCATGTTCCGCTCCTCAGTCTGGCGTTGACTGTTCAACGTCTGCCCACTCAAAAGAGTTCGGAACGTGTCGGGGAGGGGCTGCTTCCGTTCGCGGATCACGCCTTCCGGGCGGTTCGGACGGTCAGCAGGGTCAGCGCGGTGAGGACCGCTGCGAACCACAGGGCGGCGGTGGTGGACGCGCCGTCCACGATGAGGCCGCCGAACAGGGCCCCGAGGGCGATGGCGAGGTTGAACACGACGGTGTTCAGTGCCGTGACGGCCTCGGTGCGGCCGGGTGCCGCCTTGAAGATCCACATCTGGACGGCGACGGGGTAGCTGCCGAACGCCAGGCCCCACAGGACGAGGAGCGCGACACCGGTTCCCTGCGTCACGCCGACGAGCGGGAACAGCGCCAGGACGAGCGTGATCAAGACGGCGACGGCGACGAGGGTCGCGCGGACGTTGCGCCCGGCGGCGCTGCCGCCGGCGAAGGTGCCGACGATGCCCGCCGCCCCGAACACGAGCAGCAGCGGCCCGATGAGCTTCTCGTCGACGCCGGAGACCTCCTGGAGGATCGGGCTGACGAACGTGTACGCCGCTAGATGCCCGGTGACCAGCAGGAACGTGGTGACGATGAGCGCACGGACGGCGGGGAGCCGGAACAGCGCGAACATGCCGCCGAGCCGGATGGGGTCGTCGGCGGGGATCCGCGGCAGCAGCGCGAACAGCGCGGAGAGCGCCAGGAGGCCGAGTCCGGCGAAGGTGAGGAACGCGATGCGCCAGTCGGTGAGCCCGCCGATCAGCGTCCCGGCCGGGACGCCGAGGACGTTGGCCGCGGTCGCGCCGCCGAAGGCGAGCGAGGTGGCGCGCCCGACGTGCCCCTCCGGGACGAGCCGGACGGCGATCCCGGCGGCGAGCGCCCAGAACCCGCCGATGCTGATGCCGACCAGGAACCGCGCGGCCAGCAGCGTCGGGAAGTCCGGGGCCAGGAACGAGAGGGCGTTGGCCACCATCATCAGCGCGATCAGGCCGATGAGGACGGCGCGGCGGTCCAGCCGCCCGATCGCCACCGGGACCAGCAGCGCGCTCCCGGCGGCGACGAGGCCGGGGACCGTGACCATCAGGCCAGCGGTGCCCTTGGAGATCCCGAAGTCTCCGCTGACGGAGGTGAGCAGGCCGACGGGGAGCTGCTCGGCCGTGACGACGAGGAACGTCCCGACCGCGACCGCCGCCACGGCCAGCCAGCGCTTGAGGGGGACGTGCTCGGGGGCGGGCCCGGCGGTCGCGGGTGCGTCGATGTGGGTCATGATGCGGGACTCCGTGACGGCAGGGGGCCGGGGCGGCTGAGGAC
>NZ_SMKB01000098.1:0-25873 GCF_004348575.1 Actinomadura sp. 7K534 | reverse complement strand
GGCCCGGGATCGAGCGCAGCGGGCCGGCCTGGGTGGCGGCGATCCAGCGGTCGACGCGGCGCAGGCGGTTGGGGGCGGTGGTGCCGCGGGTCACCACGCCCCGCGGCCGCTGTACGGGGGGCACCGGATAATTGTTCCTTCTCGCCCGCTATGCCTCGTACGACATTCCCGACCCGCCGGATCGCGGACCCCGCTGAATCGGATTCGGTAAGCGGTCGTTTACGGTACTGGCAAGCGTCCGGAGGAGCGACGCCGTCCCCTGGAGGAGTGCCGAATGCTCGACCTGGCGACCCTGCACGAGGCCATCGCCGCCGCCGTCCCCGACCGCGAGTGCCTGGTCTGGGGCGACCACCGGATGACCTGGCGCGAGATGGCCGAGCGGACCCGGCGGCTGGCGAACGTCCTGCACGGCCACGGCCTGGGCCTGCGCGAGGACGGCGGGCGGGCCGAGCCGTGGGAGTCGCCGCACGAGCACCTCGCCCTCTACCTGCACAACGGCCCGGAGTACCTGGAGGGCCTCGTCGGCGCGCACAAGGCCCGGGTCGCGCCCTTCAACGTCAACTACCGGTACGTGGACGACGAGCTGGCCCACCTCTTCGGGGACGCCCGCCCGGCCGCGGTGATCTACCACGCCCGGTTCGCGCCGGTGATCGGACGGGTGGTCGCGCGGCTCGACCGGAAGCCGCTGCTGCTCCAGGTGGCCGACGCGTCCGGGGAGGACCTCCTGCCGGGCGCGCTCGACTACGAGGGGGCCCTCGCGAAGGCGTCCGCGGAGCCGCTGCGGGACGTCCGCCCCGAGGCCGGGGACCTGCACATCCTCTACACCGGCGGGACGACCGGGATGCCCAAGGGCGTGCTGTGGCGGATCGGCGACCTGATGACCGGGCCGCTCGGGATGCGCCGCCGCGACGGCGCCCCGCTCACCGATCTCGGCGAGGCCCTCGAAAAGGCCGTGCGGAGCGACCACCGCGTGCTCGTCGGCCCGCCGCTCATGCACGGCGCGGGCACGTGGTCGGCGCTGGGCGGCTGGTGCGGCGGCGCGTGCGTCGTCTTCCCCGGCCGGGTGGACGGCCTGGACGCCGCCGACCTGATGGCCACCGCCGAGCGGGAGCGCGTCACCCGGATGCCGCTGGTCGGGGACGCGTTCGCCCGCCCGATCGTCGAGGCGCTCGAAGCCCGGCCGCACGACCTCGGCTCGATGCGGACGTTCGTGAACTCGGCCGCCGCCATCAGCCCGGACGTCAAGCGGCGGCTCCTGGAGCTCCTCCCCCACGCCCGCATCGTGGACATCCTCGGGTCGTCGGAGTCCGGCTTCCAGGTCGCGCGCGACGGCTCGTCGGCCCGGTCGTTCATGCCGACGCCGGGGACGGCCGTGCTCAGCGCCGACCGGTCGCGCCGCCTCGCGCCCGGCGACGACGAGATGGGCTGGCTGGCCAAGGGCGGCGACGCGATCCCGCTCGGCTACCTCGGCGACCCGGCGAAGACCGCGGCCACGTTCCGCACCCTGGACGGCGAGCGCCTCGTCGTGGCGGGCGACCGCGCGCGGCTGCTCGCGGACGGCACCGTCGAGGTCCACGGGCGGGAGGCCACGACGATCAACACCGGCGGGGAGAAGGTGTTCGCGGAGGAGGTCGAGAACGTCCTGCGCGGACTGCCCGGCGTCGCGGACGCGCTGGTCGTCGGCCGACCGAGCGAGCGCTGGGGCACCGAGATCGTCGCGGTGGTCCGTCCGGTGCCGGGCGGTGCGGCGCCCGGTGACGCGGAGCTGCGCGAGGGCTGCGCGGCCCACCTGGCCCGCTACAAGATCCCGAAGGCGTTCGTCCGCACGGACCTCGGCCTGCGGCTGCCCAACGGCAAGGCCGACTACGCCACCGCCCGCACGCTCCTGGACTAAACGAACCCGGTTCGGTTTGTCGGGCGCGGACCTGTACGGGCGCGGCGCTCCGCGAGATCCTGGCGGCATGCCGGATCTGAACTCCCTGCTCGCCGACCTCGCCGCCGAGGGCGACTCCGTCGACGCCCTGGTCGCGCCGCTGCCCGCCGCGCGCTGGGCGGACCCGACCCCCGCCGAGGGCTGGACGATCGCGCACCAGATCGCCCACCTCGCCTGGACGGACGACCTGGCCATCCTCGCGGCCACCGACGCCGCGGGATTCGCGAAGGTCGTCGAGCGCGCACTGAACGAACCGGGCGACTACGTCGACGGCGGGGCCGCGGAAGGCGCGGCCGAGGAGCCCGCCCGCCTCCTCGCCCGGTGGCGCGACGGGCGGCGCCGGGTGGTCGAGTCCCTGGCCGCCGTCCCGGCCGGGACGCGCGTCCCCTGGTTCGGCCCGCCGATGAGCGCGGCGTCCATGGCGACCGCGCGGCTCATGGAGACCTGGGCGCACGGGGAGGACGTCGCCGACGCCCTGGGCGAGCGGCGCGAGCCGACCCACCGGCTCCGGCACGTCGCCCACATCGGCGCCCGGACCCGCGACTTCGCGTTCCGCAACCGCGGCCTGGAGCCGCCCGCCGAGGAGTTCCGCATCGTCCTCAAGGGCCCGGCGGGCGAGGAGTGGACGTGGGGGCCGCCGGACGCCGCGCAGTCGGTCACCGGCCCCGCGCTCGACTTCTGCCACCTGACCACCCAGCGCCGCCACCGCGCCGACCTGGCCCTCACCGCCATCGGCGCGGACGCCGAACGCTGGCTCGACATCGCCCAGTCCTTCGCGGGCCCGTCCGGCCCCGGCCGCGCCCCTACTGCCTGAGTCCGGGTGGAAGGTGAGGTCGGCCACCCCGCCTGAGCGTTCAACGCGAGCCGGGTTGGAGATGTGTGCAGTATGACGATTCTCATTGCGTACGACGGGTCCGACGACGCGCAGGCGGCGGTCATGTACGCGGCGCGGCATCTGAAGCCGGAGCCCGCCGTGGTCATGACGGTGTGGGAGCCGCTGCTGGCGCAGGTCAACTGGGCGTCGCTCGCGACCGTGACGTCGGTCGCCGCCTGGCAGGAGGGCGGCCACTACGAGGAGCAGAAGGAGGCCGAGCGCCTCGCGGAGCACGGCGCCGGCCTCGCGCGCGACAACGGGCTGGCCGAGGTGACGGCGCGGACCGAGCCCGGTGCCGGGCCGGTGTGGGCCGCGATCGTGGACGTCGCGGACGAGCTGAACGCCTCGCTCATCGTCACCGGGTCGCGCGGGCTGGCGGGCGCCCGGTCGGTCATTCTCGGCAGCGTCTCCACGCGTGTTCTTCATCACGCCCGGCGCCCGACGCTCGTCGTCCCGCCGCCGAAAGAGGACGACTGAGGGCCCGCCGCGGCTACGGCGTGCCGAGGGCGCGCTCGAAGGCGGCGTAGGCGTCCGCACTGAACAGGACGAAGCGGGCGTCGGTCACCTTGGTGGGCGTGGCGCGGACGGTGCCGACGGCGATGCGCGCGGCGTCCTCCATGGGCCAGCCGTAAACGCCCGCGGACACGGCCGGAAAAGCGATCGACTCGACGCCGAGGTCGTCGGCGACGCGCAGCGATTCGCGGTAGCAGGACGCGAGCTGGGCACTGCGGTCCTCGGCCGCGGAGTAGACGGGACCGACGGTGTGGATGACCCATTCGGCGGCCAGCAGGCCACCGGTCGTCGCGACCGCCTGGCCGGTCGGCAGGCCGCCGCCATAGTGCGATGCACGCAGTTTGCGGCATTCATCCAAGATCTCCGGACCGCCTTTGCGATGAATCGCGCCGTCCACCCCGCCACCGCCGAGGAGGGACGAGTTCGCCGCGTTCACCACCGCGTCCACCTGCTGCTCGGTGATGTCGCCCCGGATGAGAGTGATCTTCATGCCGCCGTTCCTCCGCTGTGGCCGAACCCCGTCAGAAGAGAAGAATTCTCTTCCGGACCGGTCGCGAAACGCGTTCGGGCGGTTCCCGGCGGTACGCTCATGGCGGACGAGTCTCCAGGGGAGGTACGGCTCGTCCGACGTCGTCCGGCAGAAGCGGGGGCACCATGCTGAAGGCCGGGCGTGACCATTGAAAGAGTGAATGCCTATCCTGCCGTCGAGACGACCACAAAGGCGTGAAAGTCGTGGAGGTACCCCCTTGAAGATTCTCCTCGCCGGAGCGACCGGAGTCGTCGGTCGCCGGCTGATCCCGCTGCTGACCCGGGCGGGCCACGAGGTCGCAGGGACGACGCGCCGCCCCGGTCGTGCCGCACTGCTCCGCGACCTCGGCGCCGCGCCGGTCGTCGTGGACGCCCTCGACGCCTCCGCGCTGCGCAAGGCCGTGGCCGCCGAGCGCCCGGACGCGGTCATCCACCAGCTCACCGATCTCAGCGACGAGGACTTCGGGGCCAACTCGCATCTCCGGATCGAGGGCACCCGCAACCTCGTCGAGGCCGCGCTGGCCGCCGGCGTCCAGACCATGGTCGCGCAGAGCATCGCGTGGCTGTACCGCCCCGGGGACGCCCCGGCCGTCGAGACCGACCCGCTCGACTCGTCGCTGCCGCCGTACGAGGGCGTCGCCGCGCTGGAGGACGCCCTCGCCGAGATGCCCCGCGGGATCGTGCTGCGGTACGGCGCGCTCTACGGGCCGGGCACCTGGTACGCGCCGGACGGCGCGATCGCCGAGCGGGTGCGGGCGGGCAGCCTGCGCCTCGCGCCCTCGTGGACGTCGTTCGTGCACGCCGACGACGCGGCGTCGGCCGCGCTGGCGGCGCTCGACTGGCCCGCGGGCGCGGTGAACATCGTCGACGACGAGCCGGCGACGACGGCCGACTGGCTGCCGGTCTACAGCGCGGCCCTCGGCGCCCCCACGCCGGGCAGCGCGGGCAAGCACGCCGCCACGACGGGCCGCCCGGTGTCGAACGCCAAGGCGCTGGACCTCGGCTGGAAGCCGCAGTTCGCGTCCTGGCGCACGGGGTTCTCCCAGATGGAGGGGTCCGCGGCGATGAACGGCGCCCGGTCCGACTGACGCCCCCGGCGGGTGCGCGGGCGGGTCAGCCGAACTGGAAGGACCGCTTCGCCAGGCCGAACCAGTAGCCGTCGATGACCGACCGCCGTGCCGAGGGGTTGTCGGCGTCCGCGCCGAGCGCCATGAACAGCGGCGCGAAGTGCTCCGTCCTCGGGTGGGCGACACGGGCCGCCGGTGCCTTGGCCCGGAAGTCGAGCAGGGCGTCGACGTCGCCGCCCTCCACGGCCCGCTGCGCCCAGTCGTCGAACTCCTCCGACCAGGCCGGCGGCTCCGCGTCCGGTCCGGGGCGCATCTCCCGCAGGTTGTGCGTGGTGAACCCGCTCCCGACGATGAGGACGCCCTTGTCGCGCAACGGCGCGAGGCTACGCCCGATGTCGAAGAGCCGCGCGGGCTCCAGCGTCGGCATGGACATCTGCAGCACGGGAACGTCGGCGTCCGGGTACATCTCGACGAGCGGCACGTACGCGCCGTGGTCGAGCCCCCGCTTCTCGTCCTGGTGGACGCCGGGGATGAGCTTGCGCACGTCATCGGCCAGTTCGGGCGCGCCGGGGGCGTCGTACCGCACGGTGTAGTAGTGCTCGGGGAAGCCCCAGAAGTCGTAGACGAGCGGCACCTGGCGGGTCGCGCCGATGCTCAGTGGAGCCTCCTCCCAGTGCGCGGACACCATCAAGATCGCCTTCGGCTTCGACATCCCGGCCGACCAGCGGGCCAGTTCGTCCGTCCACACGGGGTCGTCGGCCAGCGGCGGTGCGCCGTGGCTGAGGTACAGAACGGGCATCCGAGTCATCTCATCCCCCTTAGTCGTGCCTCAAGGTAACCCGATTTAGTTTAACTTTCAAGTCTTGAAGGTTCAATCTTCCGGGTAGGCTGGGAGCATGACGGAACCACGGTGGCTCGACGCCGACGAGCAGGAGACCTGGCGCGCCTTCCTGTGGACGTCGCGCCTGCTCAACGAGGCCCTCGACCGGCAGCTCCAGCGCGACTCGGGGATGCCGCACGCCTACTACATGATCCTGGCGATGCTGTCGGAGTCCCCCGGCCGCGCGCTGACCATGAGCGAGCTGGCGGAGGTCGTCCACTCGTCGCCGAGCCGGCTGTCCCACGCCGTCAACCGGCTGGAGGAGGCCGGCTGGGTCCGCCGGACCAAGCACGCCACCGACCGCCGCGCCACGATCGCCGAGCTGACCGACGAGGGCTACGCCGTGCTGGTCGAGACCGCCCCCGGCCACGTCGCCGAGGTCAGGCGCCGGCTGTTCGACCCGCTGACCCGCGAGCAGATGCTGGAGTTCCGCGAGACCCTCCACGCCCTGCTCGAAGCGTTGGACCCCGACCACACGGCCCCCTGCGCCCCGGATTCCGGCTGATCCGCGCGGCGGGGTTCGGTTAACCGAACCCCCGATCGGCCTGCCCGCACGATCGACCCGGGCGGCCCCGCCGAAGGAGCCTGGAAACACCTGCTCGTCCCTGACCAGAGGGGGGTTTCCATGACGATCACCGCTTCCCGTACCGGGCTCCGGGCCCATCTCGGGCGGACGCTCTGGCTGCGCTCCGCGTACACGCTCACCGCCCTCCCCGCAGCCCTCGCCTCGCTGACCGGCGCACCGGTCCAGGCTTCGCTCGCCCAACGGCTCCTGGACGTCGAGCCAAAGCGCACGGGACGGTTCCCCACGATCGTCCACGCGCTGCTGTCCCTGCCGCTCAACGTGGTGTCGCTGCTGCTGGTGGGCTATGCGTGGAGCATCGTCGTCCTCAACCTGCTCTACCCGGGACGGTGGCTCATCGGGATGGGCGGCACACTCGACGACGCCTGGGGCGGTCCCACTCTCACCGGTGCCTGGGCCGTCCACGCCTTGGGCGGGCTCGTGATGCTCGCGCTGATGCCGGTCATCCTGAAGGCGCTCACAGCGCTTCATGCACGACTGCTTGTCGGCGTTCTGGGCGGGACGATGGGTAGATGAGACCCGTGCTGCGCAAAGCTGGGGCCGACACCCTCTATCTCCTGGTGAAGGCACCACTCGCCCTCATCGGTTTCGCATACGCGCTGCTCTCGGCCGTGCTCGGCGGCGTCCTGTCGGTGACCAGGCTCGGCGGACCGGCGACGGCGGCGGTCCTGCGCGGTGCCCGGAGGTTCGGCGCGCTGCACCGGCGCCTCGCGGCCGTCCTCCTGGAGGAGCACGTGCCCGCGCCGGAGCGGCCCCGCTCGCGGGCGGGCCTGCGCGCCTGGGTGCGCGACGCGCACGACGGCACCGGCTACCGCGCGTTCCTGCACCTGCTGACCGCGCTGCCGCTGGCGCTCCTCGGCCTCGTCGCGGTGCTCGTGACCTGGGTGTACGGGTTCCTGCTGCTGACGTATCCGATCCAGCGGTCCCTCGGCCTCAACGAGTCACGCGGGCGCGACTCCAGCGGCGAGCCGAGAGTCGGCCTGTCGATCGACGGCTTCTACTTCGACACCTGGCAGCGCAGCCTCCTGGTCGCGCTGGCGGGCGCATTGCTGCTGCTGATCGCGCCGCGCGCCGTCCGGCTCGCCGCCGGGCTGGACCTGGCCGTCCTGCGGGCGCTGCTCGGCCCCCGCCCCCGCGACGCCCGCATCCGCGACCTGGAGGAGAGCCGGTCATACGCGGTGGAGGACGCGGCCGCGACGCTCCGCCGGATCGAGCGCGACCTGCACGACGGCGCCCAGGTGCGGCTCGTCTCGCTGACCATGACGCTCGCCGCGCTGAAGGAGACGCTCCCGGCGGACGCCCCGGACGGCGCCCGCAAGCTCGTCGACGACGCGCACACCGGCGCCCGCGCGGCGATCTCCGAGCTGCGCGAGCTGGTGCGGGGCATCCACCCGCCCGTCCTGGACAAGGGCCTGGACGCGGCGCTGGCGACGCTGGCCGCCCGCAGCCCCGTCCCGGTGGAGCTGGACACGGACCTGCCGGAACGCCCGTCCGCCGCCATCGAGTCGATCGCGTACTTCTGCGCGTCCGAGCTGCTCGCCAACGCCGCCCGGCACGCGGCGGCCGGCCGGGTGACCATCACGGCCGCCGAGCCGGGCGCGGGCACACTGCGGCTCGCCGTCGCCGACGACGGGAGCGGCGGCGCGTGGGCGCGCCCGGGCGGCGGCCTCGCGGGCCTGACCGAGCGGGTGCGTACGGTGGACGGCGAGCTTCACCTGGACAGCCCACCGGGAGGACCGACCGCCGTGACCGTCACGCTCCCCCTCCGCACGCCATGACCCCGCTGCGGGTGGTGATCGCCGAGGACGCGGTGATCCTGCGGGAGGGGCTGGCGCACCTGCTGGGCCTGCGCGGGCACGAGGTCGTCGCGGGGGTCGGCGACGCGGCGGCGCTCCGCGCGGCCGTGGCCGAGCACCGGCCGGACGTCGCGGTGATCGACATCCGGATGCCGCCGACGCACACCGACGAGGGCCTGCACGCCGCGATCGAGCTGCGCCGGGAGCGTCCGGAGCTGGGCGTCCTGCTGTTCTCGCAGTACGTGGAGACGCGGTACGCGGCCGAGCTGCTCGCCTCCGCCCCGGCGGGCGTGGGCTACCTGCTGAAGGAGCGGGTGTCCGACCTGGACGACTTCGTGGACGCGCTGGCCCGCGTCGCCGCCGGCGGGACGGCCCTCGACCCGGAGGTCGTCGCGCAGCTGCTCGCCGCGTCCCGTCCGGGTGCCGGGCTGGCCGCGCTGACGCCCCGGGAGCGGGAGGTGCTCGGCCTGATGGCGGAGGGACGGACGAACGCCGCGATAGCCGCGTCCCTGGTGGTGACCGAGCGGGCCGTCGAGAAGCACGTCGCGAACATCTTCGCCAAGCTGGGTCTCACGGCCACGGGCAGCGATCACCGCCGGGTACTGGCCGTCCTGCGCTACCTCGACGCTTCCTGAGGGACCAGAAACTCGATCTTGTGGGACGCCGCGTCGGGGTGGGCGGCGGCGAGCAGGCGCGTCCCCTCTTCCTCCAGTGCGGCGCGCTCCGGGTCCGTAATGGGGGCGAACGGGGTGATGAGCAGCGTGGCCCCGCCCCGCTTGCCGCCCTTCTTCTCGATCTTCCACATGCCGTGGACGAAGCCGTCCACGAGGAACGTCGCCCGGATGATCCCGTTGACGGTGAAGATCCGCCTGCGGTCCTCCTCGCTGATGATCCGTGCCCGGTCGGCGTGCGACAGCAGCAGGTTGTCGAAGTCGGGCACGAACCGCACGGGGGCCGGGGCGCCGGGATCGGGGCGCGGCGCCTCCGGGACGTCGTACAGCGTCCGCCCGTCCTCGTCGCGGAACACCAGGAGGCCGGGACGGAGCCGCTCGACCACCTCGCCGAGCCGCCGCAGGCCGGACCACTGCTGGACGTCCCGCACGCTCGCCGGGCCGAACGCCGCGAGGTAGCGCAGGACCAGCTCGTCCAGCGTGGCCTCGGGCACGGCGGACCCGCCCAGCCACGCGTCGAGCGTCGTGTGCCGGGCCATGCCCGACGCGCCCCAGATGCCGCGCGGCGGGACCTGGACGAGCGGCACGCCGCAGCGGACGGCCCAGCCGAGCAGCGCCGCGTCCTCGCCGGGCCACCGCCCGGCCAGCAGCTCCCGCACCTCCTTGTCGGTGCGCGGCTCGGCTTCGAGGTGGGCCCGTGCCGCGGCGAAGACGGCGTCGAGGTCGACGTGGGCGAGGTCGCCGGCCCTGGTCTTCAGGTAGTCGTCCTGGATGACCTGGGTGAGCGGGCGCAGCGCGCGGGCGTCGCGGGCGCTGACCAGGTGCAGCGTCCCGCGCATCAGCACGATGCGGGCCGCCCGGCGGCCGGTCATCAGCTCGCCGACCTCGTCGAAGGAGAAGCCGTCCAGGCGGCTCCACAGCCCGATGTACGGCGGGTTCGGCGCCTGGGACTGCATGCCGACCAGCCGCTCGATCGCGTCGAGCGCCGGCATCGCGTGCCGCTCCAGGAGCATCTGCCGCGCCAGCAGCGCCCGGTTCAGTGCCCGCCGCCCCAGGACGGGGGCGTCCGCGTCAGTCGTCATAGCGTCCCCGGAGCTCCTGCCAGGTCGGGGCCGGGCCGGGCAGCTTCTCCGCGTCCGTGAGCCGCAGCGCGTCCAGGATCAGGGCGAGATACCGGTGCTGGAGCCGGTTCATGCGCTCGTCGTCGCCGATGCGGATGCCGTGCAGGTGCTCCAGGATCACCGACACGTCCCCCACCTCGATCTCGGGACGCAGCACCCCGGCCTCCTTGGCGCGCTCCAGCAGCCGGGTGGTCGCGAGGTGGATCTCCCGTCCCTTGCGGCTCATCTCCTCGGTGACCTCGAAGCTGCCCGCGAGCCGCATCGTCAGGGACCCGGCGCCGATGTCCAGGCAGCGGCGCATGAACCCGGCGAACGCCTCCCAGGCGTCGCCCTCGTCCGCCAGTGCGGCCTCCACCTGGGCGAGGTAGCGGTCCATGCCCTCGTCGGCGAGCTTCTGCAGCAGGTCCTCCTTGCTCTTGTAGCGGCGGTACAGCGCGCTGATGCCCACGCCGGCCTGCTCGGCCACCGCCGAGATCGGCGCATCCGGGTCGGCGGTGAACACCGCCCGCGCCGCCTCCCGGATGAGCGTGTCGTTGCGAGCCGCCTGCGCCTTGCGCCCGCTCATGGGCGCCCGTGCCGAGGTCTCCATGCCCCCATGTTAGGGGAACGAAGAATTCCGTTCTAGACGGGATCGCACTGCGGCCGCGAATCCGGGTCTTGACGCCGGGCGGGGCGTTCGCTCATTATGAACGTACGTTCATGAACATCCGTTCATATGGAGGGGACATGGGATCCGGTGGTCCGGAGATCGTCAACGTGGCGCAGTACGAGGCGTGGAACGGGTACGAGGGGCGGCACTGGGCCGACCACCACGACCGGTACGACGCGGGGAACGGCGCCTTCAACGGATACCTGCTGGAGGGGGCCGCGATCGGGCCGCGCGACCGCGTGCTCGACATCGGCTGCGGAAGCGGCCAGGTCACCCGGCTGGCCGCCGGGCAGGCCAGGCTCGGCAGCGCGACGGGCGTGGACCTCTCCGCGCCGATGCTCGCCCGCGCGCGCTCCCTCGCCGGAGCGGAGGCCGTCGCGAACGTGACGTTCGAGCAGGGCGACGCGCAGGTCTACCCGTTCGCCACCGGCGCGTTCGACGTCGCGGTCAGCCGGTTCGGGGTGATGTTCTTCGCCGACCCGGTCGCCGCGTTCGGCAACATCCGGCGGGCACTGCGCGGGGGCGGGCGCCTGGCGTTCCTGTCGATGGCGCCGATCGCGGAGAACGACATCGGCAAGGTCCTCGCGGCGCTGCCGCCGCTCGACCACGCCCCGGTCGGGCACGACGGCGGGCCGCTGTCGCTGTCCGAACCCGACCGGGTCCGCGAGGTCCTGGAGGAGGCCGGGTTTCGCAGTGTGGCCTGCCGCAAGGTGCACGCCGAGCAGATCGAGGGGCGGGACGCCCGCGACGCGGGCGAGTTCTTCGCCGGCTGGGGCCCGATCCGCTACAACTACGGCGAGAGCCCGGAACTGGTCGACATCATCACGGAGGCGATGCGGCCGTTCGAGCGCGACGGGGCCGTCCGCCTGCGGGGCGCGGCCTGGCTCGTCACCGCGCGGGCATAGGGGACGGCATGGAACGCGTCGTGGTGCTCGGCGGGTACGGGGCGGTCGGCCGCGAGGTCGCCGCTGGGCTGCTCGGGCACGTGTCAGAGGTGGTCGTCGCAGGCCGGGATCCCGCGAAGGCCGGCACGGTGTACGGCACGACCCCGATGCGGATCGACCTGCGGCACGACGACCTGGATCTGGACGCCGACGCCGTGGTCATGTGCGCCGAACGGGAGAACGCGCGCGTCGCGGAGGCGTGCCTGCGGCGGGGCGTCCACTACGTGGACGTCTCCGCCTCGCACGAGGTGCTGTCCGGTATCGAGAAGCTCGACGGGCTCGCGGTCGAGGGGAACGCCACGGCGGTGCTGAGCGTGGGCCTCGCGCCCGGCGTCACGAACCTGCTGGCCCGCGAGTTCGGCGGCGCGGACGTCGAGATCGGCGTCCTCGTCGGGTCCGGCGAGCACGGGCCGTCCGCCGTGGAGTGGACGCTGGACTCCCTCGGCGGCATCGGCGAGTCGTGGCGGATGCGCTTCCCGGAGCCGTACGGCGTCCGGACCGTCCACCGCTTCCCGTTCTCCGACCAGTACACCCTCCCCGGCCGCGTCCGGACGGGCCTGTGCCTGGACTCGCGCGCCCTCACCGCCCTGCTGCCGCGCCTCGCGCCGTTCCGCGACGCCCGCGCGGTGCGGGCCGCGTTCCGCCGGTTGCACGTCGGCGGCGACGGGTTCGCGGTGGCGGTCGCGTCCGGCGGGTCGGTGCGGTCGTTCGCCGGACGCAGGCAGAGCCGGGCGACGGGCCTGGCCGCCGCGCTGGTCGTCCGGCGGCTGGCCGGGGCGGCCCCCGGCGTCCGGCACATCGAGGACGCCGCGGGCCCGGACTTCCTGCCGGAACTCGCCGCGCACGGCTTCACGCTCGCTCACTACGATGCGGGGTGATGGCACCTCGAAAAGCGGCGGCGCTGCGCGCCGGCGACCGGACGCTGCGCGAGCACCTGATCGTCACGGCCGAGCGGATGATCTCCGAGCGCGGGACGGCGGGCCTGACCGTCCGGGCGATCGCGCGGGAGGCCGGCGTCGCCGACGGCGTCCTCTACAACCACTTCGCCGACAAGGAGGAGCTGCTCGCCCACGCGCTGCGGGCGCGCGTCGAGGCCATCGGGCGCACGCTGCCGCCGCTGCCGGAGCCCGGCGACGCGACGGTCGAGGCGAACCTGCGCGTCTACGTCGAGCACGGGCTGCTGCTGCACGACGGGCTCCTGCCCGCGCTGGCCGGCCTGCTCGCGCAGCCGCGGGTCCTCGACCGGTTCACGGCGCTGAACGGCGGCGGCGGGGACTGGCGGAACCGGCTCGCCCGCTACCTGCGGGGCGAGCGCGACCTCGGCCGCATCGCCGCCGGCGCGCGGGTCGAGGCGGCGACCTCCATGATCGTCGGGGTGTGCCACGAGGCCGTGCTGTCGGTGCTTCTCCAGGGCGAGGGGACCGCCCCGCGCACCTCCCCGGAGAAGGTCGACGACCTCGTCGCCACCGTCCTCGAAGGCATCGGGCCGCGTTAGAGCTCACATCGCACTGGACGTCACATCGCCATCGCCGCCCTCACCTCGTCCAGGGTTCGGTCCGCGACGGCGTTGGCGCGCTCGTTGCCCTCGGCGAGGACGCTCCGCAGGTACGCCCGGTCGGCGGCGAGCTCGGCGCGGCGGGCGCGGATCGGGCGCAGGAACTCGTTGACGGAGTCGGTCACGACCTTCTTGAGTGCGGCGGCGCCGCCGTCGCCGATCTCCGCGGCGACCTCGTGCGGATCGCGGCCCTGGCAGAGCGCGGCGAGCAGCACCAGGCTGGAGACCTCGGGACGGGTGTCCGGCGCGTAGGCGATGTTCCGGTCGCCGTCCGTCACCGCGCGCCGGATCAGCCGGGCGGTCTCGTCCGGCCCGGCCGACAGGGCGATGGCGTTGCCGCGGCTCTTGCTCATCTTCCGGCCGTCGGTCCCGAGGAGGCTCGGCGCGTCCGACAGCAGCGCGTCCGGGACGGGGAACACCCGCCCGTAGCGCTCGTTGAAGCGGCGCGCGATCGTCCGGGTGATCTCCTGGTGCGGGAGCTGGTCCCGGCCGACCGGGACGAGGTTCGCCTTGCAGAAGAGGATGTCGGCGGCCTGGTGGACGGGATAGGTGAACATCAGGCCGCTGACCGACGCCCGCCGCGCCGCCGCGATCTCGTCCTTGACGGTGGGGTTGCGCCGCAGCTCGCCGACCGACACCAGCGACAGGAACGGCAGCAGGAGCTGGTTCAGGGCCGGGACGGCGCTGTGCCGGAAGATCGTCGCGCCGGACGGGTCGATGCCGGCGGCGAGGTAGTCGGCGACGAGCCCCTCGACGTGCTCCGGCAGGCGGTCGGCGACGTCCCGGTCGGTGAGGACCTGGTAGTCGGCCACCAGCACGATCAGTTCGACGCCCGCGCGCTGGAGCCGTACCCGGTTCGCGAGCGTGCCGAAGTAGTGGCCGAGGTGGAGCGGGCCGGTGGGGCGGTCGCCGGTCAGGATCCGGAACGAGCCGGGATCGGCGGCGATGCGCTCTTCGAGGGCGATGCGGTGTTCGAGGGCGGTGCGGTCTTCGAGGGCGGTCTCCATGGTCTCTCCTCAGATCGGCGGCGCCGGTCCCGCCGGACGGGCCGCGTCACCGAGGAAGAGAGAAGGGCCGTCCAGCGGACGGCCCCGGGGCGTGTGCGAGTCGGCCGTCCTAGGACGGCCGCCAGCTCGTGCACGCGGTGCGGTTCACGCCGTCGAGCATAGCCGACCGATGCGGTCGCTCCTAGATAATCCGGAACGGAACCATTTGGGTAGGCTGGACGCATGACCGCGATGACCCCGCGCAGGTCACCGGAGCGCACGAGCCCGGACCTGTCCTTCCTGCTCGACCACACCAGCCACGTCCTGCGCAGCCAGATGACGGCGGCGCTCGCCGAGATCGGGCTGACGCCGCGCATGCACTGCGTCCTGGTGCACGCGCTGGAGGAGGAGCGCACCCAGATCCAGCTCGCCGAGATCGGCGACATGGACAAGACGACCATGGTCGTGACGGTGGACGCCCTGGAGAAGGCCGGGCTCGCCGAGCGCCGCCCGTCGTCCAGGGACCGGCGCGCCCGGATCATCGCGGTCACCGAGGAGGGCGCCCGGGTCGCCGCGCGCAGCCAGCGGATCGCGGACGGCGTCCACGACGCCGCTCTCGGCTCCCTGCCGGCCGAGGACCGCGAGGTCTTCCTGCGGGCACTGAACACCCTGGTCACCGGGCATCTGGCCACGCCCGCGGAGAGCCCCCAGCCGGTGCGCCGGGCACGCGAGCGGGCAAAATAGTTCTGATAAGGATCGTCTGTAACAGAACTATCTGTTACGGTCTTTCCTGTGTCGACGAACCAGGAAAAGACCACGCGACTCCGCTCCCGCTGGGCGGCGCTCGCCGTACTGTCCACCACGATGCTCATGGCGATCCTCGACGGCAGCATCGTGACCGTCGCGGCCCCCGCCATCCAGCAGGACCTCGGCTTCTCCCCCGCCGGGCTCAGCTGGATCATGAACGCCTACCTGATCCCCCTCGGCGGCCTGCTGCTCCTCGCCGGGCGGCTCGGCGACCTCGTCGGCCGCCGGACGATGTTCCTCGCCGGGAACGCGCTGTTCACCGCGGCGTCCGTGCTCGCGGGCGCGGCCACCACGGCCGGGATGCTGATCGCCGCCCGGTTCCTGCAGGGTGTCGGCGGCGCCCTCGCCACCGCGGTCGTCCTCGGCATCCTGGTGACGCTGTTCACCGACGCCCGCGAACGCGCCAAGGCCATCGGGATCTTCAGCTTCACCGGCGCCGCCGGCGCGTCCATCGGGCAGGTGCTCGGCGGGGTGCTCACCGACGCGCTGGGCTGGCACTGGATCTTCTTCATCAACCTGCCGATCGGGCTCGCCACGATCCTGCTGGCCCTCCCGGCGCTGCCGCGCGACCGCGGCATCGGCCTGTCCGCGGGCGCCGACCTGGCCGGGGCGCTCCTCGTCACGTCCGGGCTGATGCTCGGGATCTACACGGTCGTCAAGGTCGAGCAGCACGGCTGGGCGTCCGCGCACACCCTCGGCCTCGGCGCGGTGTCGCTCGCCCTGCTCGCCGGGTTCGTCGCCCGGCAGGCCACCGCCGCGACCCCGCTGATGCCGCTGCGGATCCTGCGCTCCCGCAACGTGGCGGGCGCCTACGTCGTCCAGTTGCTCACGCTGTCGGCGATGTTCTCGTTCCAGGTCATCGTGGCCCTCTACATGCAGCGGGTCCTCGGCTACAGCGCGCTCGACACCGGTCTCGCGATGCTCCCGGCGGCCGTGTCCATCGGCGCGGTGTCGCTGTTCGTCTCGGCGCGGCTGTCGAACCGGTTCGGTGAGCGCCTCGTGCTGATCGCCGGGCTGGTGCTGCTGAGCGGCGCGATGCTCCTGCTCACGACCGTCCCGGTGCACGCGGACTACGTCACCGACCTGCTCCCGGTGTTCGTGCTGATCGCGGGCGGCGGGCTCGTCCTGCCGTCGCTCACCGCGCTCGGCATGTCCAGCGCCCGCCCGGACGACGCGGGTCTCGCGTCCGGGCTGTTCAACACCGTCCAGCAGGTCGGGATGGCCCTCGGCGTCGCGGTGCTGACCACCCTCGCGGCCTCCCGCGTCGAGGGCCTGCGGGCGGGCGGGCACGGCGAGGCCGCCGCGCTCACCGGCGGATACCACCTGGCGTTCAGCGTCTCGGCGGGCCTGCTCGTCGCCGCCCTCGCCGTCTCACTCCTCGTCCTGCGCAACCCGAGGCCCCCGGCGGGCACCGCGGCGGCGCCCGCCGAATCCGTCCCGACGACCGCCTGACTAATGCGGCAGCACTAGGAGAAGGAGCGGGAGGACGGCGATGACCGGGACGGCGATGGCGGCGGCGAAACGGGCCGGGCGGGGCAGCGGCTCCGGCTCCAGCAGCCGGTTCACCCGCGCCATCACCGGGATCTTGCCGTGCGCGGCCACCCCGAGCGTCCCGGACGGGGCGGCGGCCGGGCGGGCGGCGGCGAAGCGCAGCAGCGCGGTCGCCAGGTCGCGCGGCGGCCGTCCCGTGCGGGCCCGGTCGTCGGCGGCCATCTCGATCAGCAGCTCCACCGCGTCCAGGCACCGCGCGACCAGCCGGAACTGCGGGAACACCTGCCGCAGCGAGGTGAACGGGAGCAGCACCAGGTCGTGGCGCTCGCGGGCGTGGGCGCGCTCGTGCGCGAGCACCGCGGCCAGCTCCCCGCGGTCGAGCAGCGCGAGCGTCCCGGCGCTGACGACGACCTTCGACGAGCGGACCCCCGGCACGCAGTACGCCGCGGCGCCGGGGTGGTCGACGACGAGCGTTCCGGGGACGGCCGAGTCGCGGCGCGACACCAGCGCGAGCAGCGCCCGGTGCCGCCGCCGGTCCCGCACGACCTGCACCAGCGCGTACATCAGCATGACCAGCAGCACGCCGGTGAGGCTGACGGCGGCGAGCAGCGCGGCCACCTCCACGGCGCCCAGCCGGGCGGCCTGGTCGTCGTACAGGCCGGGCAGCCCGCCGAGGACACCGCTCCCGTACGGCAGCAGCGCGAGGCCGAGCAGCGCGCCGATGGTGGCGACGCCCCAGCACAGCCCGAGGGCCTGCCAGAGCGCGATGCCGGTGCGCGGCGTCCGCCACGTCCACCGGGCCCGGGACAGCAGGTGCGCCCCGCCGACGGTCCCCAGGGAGATCAATGCGAGCAGGGCGGTGCCGGTCATGCCGGTGGTTCCTTGCTCATGAGACCGGCCAGGGTCTCGCGGATGACGTCGATCTCGTCCTCCGACACGGACCGGACGAAGTGGGCGAGCGCGGCGTCCCGGTCGCCCGTCTCGTTCAGGGCGCCCAGCATCAGCTCGGTCACGTAGCCCTCCCGGCTGGCCACCGGCCGGTACCGCCAGGCGCGGCCGTCGCGCTCGCGGGCGAGGAAGCCTTTCTTGGCGAGCCTGTCCAGCACCGTCATGACGGTGGTGTGCGCGAGGTCGCGGTCGTTCGCGAGGGCGCGGCTGACGTCACGCGCGGTCGCGGCCTGGCCACCGGCGTCCTCCCTCGCCCAGAGGACCTCCATGACCGTGCGTTCAAGCTCTCCCAGACCCTTCACGCCGTCCAGGTTAACCGACGCTCACGGGAGCCACCACGTCAGGTAGTACTACCGCCGGTGGCGGGCCGCACGAGGCCCATCTCGTAGGCGATGATCACGAGCTGGACGCGGTCGCGGGCGTCGAGCTTGGTCAGCAGCCGCGCGACGTGCGCCTTCGCCGTCGCCACGCTGATGAACAGCTCGTCCGCGATCTCGTGGTTCGTCCTGCCGCGCCCCACCAGCGTCAGCACCTCGCGCTCCCGCTCGGTGATGCCGTCGGCCGGACGCGGGGCGCTCGCGGGCTCGGGGCGGGCGGCGAACTCCTCGATCAGCCGCCGGGTGACGCGCGGCGCGATCAGCGCGTCCCCGCCCGCGACGACCCGGATCGCCGCGAGGATCTCCTCCAGCGCCATGTCCTTGACCAGGAAGCCGCTGGCACCGGCGCGCAGCGAGCCGTAGACGTACTCGTCGTCGTCGAACGTGGTCAGCATCAGCACCCGGGCGGTCGTGATCCGCCGGGTGGCCTCGATGCCGTCCATGTCGGGCATGCGGATGTCCATGACGACCACGTCGGGCTTGACGTCCTCCACCAGCCGGACGGCCTCCGCGCCCGTCCCGGCCTCCCCGACGATCTCCAGGTCCGGGGTGTCGGCGACGAGCACGCGCAGTCCGGCCCTGATCAGCGGCTGATCGTCCGCCAGGACGACCCGGACCGTCATCGCACGGCCGCCGGCAGCGGGAGCCTCGCCGCCACCCGGAACCCGCCGTCGGGACGCGGCCCGGCGATGAGGTCGCCGCGCAGCAGCCCGACCCGCTCGCGCATCCCGACGATGCCGTAGCCGGGGCCGAGGACGCCGCCGCGCCCGTCGTCGTCGACCTCGATGGACAGCTCCCCGTCCCCGTACCCGATGGTGACCCGGCACGCGTCCGTGCCCGCGTGCCGGACGACGTTCGTCACCGCCTCCTGCACGATCCGGTAAGCGGACAGGTCGACGTCCGGCGGCAGCGGCCTCCGCTCGCCCTTGACACGGAGATCGACCCGCACACCGGCGTCCTTGGCCGCCTCCGCCAGCCGGTCCAGGTCGCCCAGCCCGGGTGCCGGGTCGAGCGGCGCGGCGCCCGCGTCGTCTCTGCGAAGGACGGTCAGCATCCTCCGCAGCCCCGCGAGGGTCTCCCGGCTCGTGACCTCGATGGCGTTCAGCGCGTTGCGCGCCTCCGCGGGCTGGGTCTCGATGACGCGCCCGCCGACGCCCGCCTGGATCGCGATGATGCCGATGCTGTGCGCCACCATGTCGTGCAGCTCCCGCGCGATCCGGAGCCGCTCCTCCGCGACGGCCTGCGCCGTGGCCTGCTCCCGCAGCGTCTCGGCGTGCTCCCGCCGCCCCCGGACCGAGTTCCCCACCATCCAGGCGACGGCGACCGCCAGGACCACGGTCATGAGCAGGATGTCCTCCGCGGACACGAAGGCGAGGACGGAAAGGAACTGCACGGCGAGCGTCACCACGGCCACCGGCACCGACACCCGGCGCGAACGGGTCGCCGCGATGTACCCGACCCCGAGATCGGTGATCAGGATCTGCAGCCCCGCGATCGCACCGTCCTGCATCTGCACCAGGGCGGCGGTCCATGCGAACAGCAGGATCACTTGCACGGGCAACGGGTTCCGCAGCAACAGAGCCAGGGTCAGCACCGTCAGCAAGGCCGACACAAGGACTTCTTCGCCGACGAAGCCACTCTCCCCGCTCGCCATCGTCGCGAAGAGGACGACGGGGTAAAGGACGGCCGCGAACCACAGCACGGCCGTCCACACGACGCGGCGCACTCGGCTCAGCGGCAGGGCGGTCATGCCGCGATCGTAACCGCGGCCCCTTACCGGCACATTGGCCCGCAGGCGTAAGCCCGCGGGCCACAAGGGCCATGGCAAAAGGGGCCGACGGCCCGACGCGCACCTGCCTTGATCGAAGCCAGCGTTGTCGGCATGAAGCGCTGGCCCATATTCGTCCTGCTCATCGAAGTTCTCGCCGTCGTGGTCTTCTCGCTCACCTACGACTCACTGGACTTCCGCATCTACTGGCTGGGCGGGAACGCCGTGACGGACGGCACGCGCCTCTACGACGAGCAGCTCGCCGCCCACTGGTTCACGAACACGCCGTTCATGGCCGCGCTGTTCACACCCCTTGCCGCCCTGCCCCTGACTCTCGCCCGCCTGATGTGGCAACTCGCCTCACTGGCCGCATTCACTTGGGCTTGCGCGACGACCCTGAAACTGGCCGGCCACCCCGTTTCCCTGAAGGTCGCGGTAGCCGGTGGACTGCTCCTGGGGCCGGTATGGCATTCGTTCTTCCAGGGCCAGGTCAACCTGTTCCTGCTCGCCCTCGTCCTCGCCGACCTGCACCGGGTCGCCCAGGGCCGCCCCGCGGGCATCGCCATCGGCATCGCGACGGCGATCAAGCTGACCCCGGGCATCTTCATCGTCCTTCTCCTCGCGACGAGACGGACGAAGGACGCCTTCACTGCCGCGGTCTCCTTCGCCGTCTGCACCCTCCTCGCGTACGCCGTCGCACCGGAGGCGTCCCGTCATTACTGGCTCGACACCTTTTACGACACGTCCCGGGTCGGCGTCCCGTACATCAGCAACCAGTCCCCTCTTGGCGCACTCACCCGGACCCTTAGAGGAACGGCCGATGTCGGTGACTGGTACACCGCCGTCCCACTGACCATTGCAATCAGCGGGCTCCTGATAGCGGCCGCCTGGGCGAGGCGCGGCGACTGGCTGACCGCCATAGCGGTGACCGGCGTGACCGGCCTTCTGGTGTCCCCCATCTCATGGGCGCACCACTGGGTGTGGGTCATCCCGGCCCTGGCCGTCCTCATTCGCGACAACGACCGGCCCATCGCGATCTGCGGCTACATCCTGTTCGCCCTGGCCCCCATGTGGTGGACGCCGTACATCCCCGAACCACTGCGCTTCGGCTGGCACCTGCTTCTGCTGCCCGTCGCCAACTGCTACCTGCTGGCCGGTCTCTTCTTTCTGGGTCTCATGGCCGTCCGGCTGCGTCAGGGCGTGTCCACGATCACGAAGGACGCGAGCATCCGCCGCAGCCAGCCGCCGCGCGGGCGCCGTTCGATGCGCCTCGCCCGCACCGGCGGGCGGGAGGGCGGCCTGGAATGCACGGCCGGACGGGGTGCCCGCGCGGGCGCGGGCCGTCCGGCCGTGCGGTTCTGGAGGGACGCCCGTGAGTACCGGCCGTAGTGGTCGCGTCCGGTCAGTTCCTCCAGCAGGCGTCCCAGCGTCGCCGGGTCCGGGGCCTCGATCAGGCGGTCATGGCCCGTCTGGTCGCGGGCGAAGGCCCACCAACTTCCCGTGTACTCGCCGAGCCAGACGCAGCAGCCGGGGTAGCGGCGGGCCAGGTCGGCAGCGATCCGTTCGGGGTCCAGGTCGGCCACCGCCCAGGGGGTCACCGCTCCTCCCTCGCGGCCAGATAGCCCAGGACGGCCACGGCGGCGTCGGTGAGGCGGTCGGCGGGCGCGATCGGCTCGCCCCAGGACGTGAAGAACCAGAGTGCGGCGGCGTCCTCCTCCCGGGGACGGCACGAGACCGTGTCGGCGGCGTTCTTCGCGCAGCAGCCCTTGACCTGCGGGTTCGTGACCCGCAGCCCGGCGGCGGACAGGTCGACGTCGAGTTTCCTTGCCGCCAGATGCGCGGCAAGTGCCGCGAGCCGCACCTCGGGGGTCCTACGCTCGTCCATAGCCAGGACCTCTTTCCTGGTCAGGCCCCGACCCAATGGTGTTCCAGCACCGGGTCGGGGCTGCTTCGTCTTCGGAGGCAGGACGCTTTCAACTCGTCCCGCGACTGTGAGTAAATCGCCGTCACAGAGCGCGAGGAAAGATGAGAATGCGGAGACAGACCCGGAGACACCCGGAGACTCGAAAGTCTCCGGGTCCACAAAAGGGGGCACACACGAATGACTGCCCAAAATCCCCCAATCTGGGCAGCCCGGCTCCGCGCCGAGCGTGACTCGCGAGGCTGGAGCAAACACGAGATGGCCAGGCAACTCCTGCGCGCGGACGGCCTGGAGCGAGGCAGTGTGGCCAACCTCGCACGTCAGATCTACGACTGGGAGAAGGGGCGGAACTTTCCCCGCGACTGGGCACCCGCATACGCAAAAGCATTCAAATTGGACCCCTCCGAACTCTTCTCAACAGGGGTGGTCAAGGAGGCATCCTCTCCATATGGACCCGACCACGACCATGAGGACGACGACGTGAAGCGCCGCGCCCTCCTCGGCCTCCTCGCCACCACGGCTGTGGCCGCCCCCGTCGGTCGCGAGGCCGAACACCTCCGCGCCATCCTCACCGGCACGCTCACGACCGAAGCCACCGGCCGCGACGCCGACACCTGGGAGAGGGTCGTCTTCGACTACGCGCACGAGGCCGGTTACCTCCCGCCCGAGCAGGTGCTCCCGGAACTGCTCGCCGACCTCGCCGAACTCGACCTGCTGATCTCCCGCGCAATCAGCAGCGCCCGGCCGCACCTCATCCATTCACTTGCACAACTCTCCGTGTTCACCGCCGTCTCCCTGACGGGTCTCGGAGATGTGCGGGCCGCGCGCCGCTGGTGGCGAACCTCCATCCGCGCCGCCGACGAGTCCGGCGATCCCCTCCTCGCCTCCCATGTCCGGGCGAAAGAGGCGGTCTACGCCTTGTGCGACAACCGTCCCGAGCAGTCGGCCCTCGATCTAACGGATCAAGCGATCGCACTGACCGGCAATGTTCCCTGCCGGGGGTTGGCGGGCGGACATAGCGCGAGGGCGCAGGCCCTCGCCCAAATGGGCCGCCATGCGGAAGCGCGGGAGGCGTTGGACGATCTAAAGCGAGTGTTCGAGCGTCTCCCCGACCACGTCCGAGACGACCAACAATCGCAGTTCGGCTGGTCGATCCAGCGGCTCCATCACACCGCTGGCTTCGTATACACCCACACGGGCGACCACTCTCGTGCCCGCCAGGCCCAGGACGAAGCCCTGGCGTCGTACCCGTCCAAGAGCGTCCTCGGGCCCGCGCAAGTCGAGATGTACCGCGCGACCACCCTCATCCAGGAAGGCGACGCCGATGCGGGCGCGAAGCACGTGATGAACGTCCTGGAGCAACTACCCACCGCACACCGCAAGACCCACACTGTCCGCAGAAACGCCATCACCGCGCTCTCCAAGGCATCTTCGAAGGACAACCGGAGACCTGCCGTGCGTGACGCCTACGCGATGCTCGCCACGGCCACCTAGCCGACCGCCCAGGAGCGCGGGTTCATGGCCATCCGACTCCCGGGACGTCGACCTCGACGGCGAGGACCTGGCCGGAGCCGGGGGCCACCATGTCCGGGTCGGTCATGCCGCGCCACTCGGCGGCGGTGATGAACAGGGTCGTCCGGTCGGGACCGCCCAGCGTGCAGGCGAAGGCGCCGCGATCCAGGGCGACGGTCTGGAGTACCGTCCCGCCCTCGGCGACGCGCACGCAGCGCCGGTTGGGGACGTCGGCGTACCAGGCGGCGTTCTCGGCATCCACGCAGATGCCGTCCGGAGCGGCCTCACCCAGGTCGGCCCAGACGCGGCGCCCGGACAACCCGCCGTCCAGGCCGATGTCCCAGGCCAGGAGGACGTTCGCGTAGGAGTCCGCGACGATGAGCGTGGCGTTGTCGGGGGTGACCGCCATCCCGTTGGGGAACGCGATCCCCTCGGCGACCTGGCGTGCCGGGCCGTCCGGCGGCGCCAGGAACACGACCCCCGGCCCGAACTGCTCGCCGGGACGGGGCTCGAAGCCGTTGACGTAGACGTTGCCGCGCCCGTCGGCGACGACGTCGTTCCACCCGGGCCGGCCGAGGTCGGCGTAGGCGACCAGGGAGCCGTCGGGCTCCCGCCGCAGCAGCAGGCCGTCCGGCGCCGAGACGATCAGCAGCGGGCCGTCCGGGGGCCAGGCGGTGCAGAGCGGCAGCGACGTCACCTGCGCCACGACCTCGCTGGAGCCGTCCGGCCCCACGGCGACGACCTCCCCGGCGGACCAGTCGGAGAAGTACAGCCGGTCCCCATGCCAGCGCGGCGACTCGACCAGGCCCCGTCCGTCCACCAGCGTCCGGATCTCGCTCATCCTCATCACGTCCTTCCCGGATGCAGGCGTCTCACCTCCTATACGAACGGCCACCGGCCGGATCGACACGACCTCACCGTGGAACGGATCCGGCCGCCATCAGGATCGGCATGGCCATGAACAGCCGGTCGGCCTCGGCCCGCGCACGCTGCCCGGCCTTCCACCCCTCCGCCTGCTCGCGGGTGATCGCACCGGCGGAGAGGGGCTTGTCGGCCAGTTCGGTGAGCGCGGGCAGCATCACCGGGTCGGTGAGCACGGCGGTGCGCGCCTCCACCGTGACGTCGCCGAATCCGGCGTCGAGCAGCAGCTTGCGGTACCGGCGGGCGGCCCGCGGGGCGGCGGTCAGGTCGGCGCGGGCGTGCACGATGGTGCGGGTCAGGGCCGGATCGTCGGAATCGATCATGATGGCGTCCCAGTCCTGGCCGAGGAGCACGATCCGCCCACCGGGGACGAGGACGCGGCGGGCCTCGGCCAGCGCCCGTTCCGGCTCGGCCAGGAGGTGGAACACCTTGTCGGCCCGGTAGCCGTGCACCGAGGCGTCCGCCAGCGGGAGCCCGTACGCGTCCGCCAGCCGGAAGTCCGCCTCGGGCCACCGGCTCCGGGCGACCGCGATCATCTTCTCGTTCGGGTCCACGCCGACCGCCCGGACGGCGCGCTCGGTCAGTTCGGCCACGGCACGTCCGGCGCCGCAGCCCACGTCCACCACGGACGTGCCGGGCTCGGCGGCGAGCAGTTCGTAGGAGCGGACTCGCATTTCCTCGAAGCCGGGCAGGCGGTCGGCCGCATCGAGCAGCGCGATGAGGTCCTCCGTCGCCTGGCGCGCCTTCTCTGTCTCAGTGGTCATGCGCGCCAGGATGCGAGTTAATGTCGACATGAAGTCAAGCGAGCCGGGGCGGATGAGCATCGGCGCCCTGGCCGACCACTTCGGCCTGGCCGCGCACGTCCTGCGCCACTGGGAGTCGATGGGGCTGCTCACACCGGCGCGCGACGCCGCCGGCCGCCGCCGGTACGGCCCCGCCGACCTCACGCGGGTCGCCCTCATCCTGAGCGCCAAGGACGCGGGGCTCTCCCTGGAGCACATCGCCGCCCTGACCACCGCCACCGACCCGGCGAAGCGCCGGGACGTCCTCCGCGAGGAGGCCGAGGCGCTCCGCTCCCGCATCGCGGCCGCGCAGGCGTCCCTGGAACTCATCGAAGGCGCCCTCAACTGCGACCACGAGGACTTCACCCAGTGCCCCAACTTCGAGCGGATGCTGGCGGAGCGCGTCGGCGCGGGCGCGCGGAGCCGGGGCGATGCCGGCCATGGTCAGGCCGACATGGCTGTCGTAAGCGGGAGCAAACGCCCGGCACTCCACCCACCGAGTACACACTGAAAGGCGCGAGAGTGTGTATCGTGACCCCCATGGCGAGACTCAACATCACGCTTCCGGATGAGCTTGCCGCCACGCTGCAGGGGCTCGCCGAGGAGAAGAAGATCGCCTCGGTGTCCGGGTTCCTCGCGGACGGGGCGCGGCTCAAACTGGCCCTCCTGCGGGACGCGTCCACCATCGACGACCTGTTCGGGCCGCCGAGCCCGGACGAGCAGGCCATGGTGGACCGGCTCGTCGAACGCGGCACCCCGGAGAACCGGGACGTCGCGTGATAACCGGTCACGTCTTCGACGCGACCGCCCTCCTGGACCTTGCCACCGGCAAGACGATCTACGTCCGCGCCCGGCTGCGCGCCTCGATCGCCCAGCACGCGACGATCGTCATACCGGCCACGGCCCTCGCCCGCGCCTGGCAGATCGTCCCCGACCACGGGCGGGCCGTCCTCGAACGGCTGCCCGGCATGCAGGTCGTGCACGTCGACGACCTCGACGACGTGATCGCCCAGCAGACCGGGCTGCTCGTCACCACGAACCCCAACCTGGGCATGGACGCGGCGCAGGCCGCCTGGTCCGCCCGCTGGCGGCGCTGGCCGCTGATCACCGCGGAACCCGACGTGTACGAGAGCGTCCCAGGCGTCCGCGTAGAACAAATCCCGTAACCCCCTGCACCCCACCCCCGGGCTCGGCCCTTCGTTGGTCAGCGGGTCAGCTCCAGTTCGAGTTGCTCGGCGTCCGGGGC
>NZ_SMKB01000097.1:0-25990 GCF_004348575.1 Actinomadura sp. 7K534 | reverse complement strand
GGCCCCCTGGGCCCCCACCCGGCCCTGGCACGCCTGGCCGCACTCCGCTACGTAGAGGCACTGTCTTCTGCCCTGGCTCAGTAGTCCAGGGGGCGCCCCCTTCGAAACCGAGGGGTCGTGCGGCTCGGCCGCACGACCCCTGGGGATCAGCGGTTCTTGAACTTCGGGGGGCGTTTCTCCATGGTCGCGGTCATGCCCTCGGGAAGGTCTTCGGTGAAGAAGGCCAGGGTCTGTACCGCGGTCTCGGCCTGGAGCTGGGCGCGGAGGCCAGGGGCGTCCAGGGCCGTGTTGAGCAGTTCCTTCGTGCGGCGCAGGCCGTACGGGGACTTCGCGAGCAGTTCGTCGGCCAGGGCGTGCGCGGCCTCCAGGTCCGCGCCCTCGGCGCTGACCTCGGTGACGAGGCCGAGGGCCTCGGCGCGGGACACGTCCAGCCGCTGGGCGCGGTAGAAGATCTCCGCGGCCCTGGCCGGGCCGACCAGCCGGGGCAGCAGCCAGGACAGGCCGCAGTCGCCGGCCGACAGGCCGAGGTTCACGAACGGCACGACGAACCGGGTCGTCGGGTCGGCGACCCGCATGTCGCAGGCCAGCGCCCAGGACACCCCCATGCCCGCGACGGGGCCGTGCAGGGCCGCGATCACCGGCTGCGGGATCTCCCGCAGCCGCGCGGTGACCTCGCCGCCCCGGGCGATGCCCCGGTAGAGGCGCTGGACGCGTCCCTCCGAGCTCTCCTGCCCAGGGTCGCCGCCCTGGATGTCCATGCCCGAGCAGAAGCCGCGGCCCTCGCCGGTGAGCACGACCACCTGGGTGTCGGGGTCGCGCGCCAGCTCGTTGAGGACGTCGAGCATCTCCTCGGTCAGTGCGCCGTCGACGGCGTTCAGGCGCTCCGGCCGGGACAGGGTGATGGTCAGCACCCCGTCCCGGCGGTCGAGCTTGATCCCGCCCAACGTCTCAGGAGGTGAGCTGCTGGATGAGGGGGCCCATCTGCTCGCCCACGTTCTTGAAGACGGTCAGCGGCTCGGCGGCGTTGATGGCCGCCCAGTTGTCCCGGACGTCCTCGACGCTCAGCGTCTCCTTCTGCCCGTACCCGGGGCCCTCCGCCACGAAGATCTTCGCGATGCGGCCGCCGCCGACGGTGTAGACCTCGCCGGAGTCCTCGTTGCTCTCGTGGACGAGGTAGGCGACCAGCGGCGTGACCTGGTCGACGCCGAGCTTGTCGGCGAAGTCGGCGGGGAGCAGGTCCTCGGTCATCCGGGTCCAGGCGACCGGGGCGATCGCGTTGGCCTTGATGTTGTACTTGGCGCCCTCCTGCGCGAGGGTCTTGGTGAAGCCGACGAGGCCCATCTTGGCCGTGGCGTAGTTCGCCTGCCCGAAGTTGCCGAACAGGCCCGCGGGCGAGGACGTGTTGACGATCCGGCCGTAGCCCTGCTCGCGCAGCTGCGACCAGGCGGCGCTGGAGACGAGGAACGAGCCGCGCAGGTGGACGGCGATGACCGCGTCGAACTCCTCCGGCGACATGTTCTTGAACGACTTGTCGCGCAGGATCCCCGCGTTGTTGATGACGATGTCGACCTTGCCGAACTCGTCCAGCGCCGTCTTGATGATCGCCTGCGCGCCCTCGGGGGTCGCCACGTTGTCGGGGTTGGCGACGGCCTCGCCGCCGTTCTTCTTGATCTCGTCCACGACCTCCTGGGCGGGCCCGGCGGAGGCGCCGACACCGGACCGGTCGCCGCCGAGGTCGTTCACGACGACCTTGGCGCCGCGCGCGGCGAGCTCCAGCGCGTGCTGGCGGCCGAGGCCGTGCCCGGCCCCGGTCACGACCGCCACGCGGCCGTCGTAGCGCAGTTCCGACATCCCTGTCTCCTCACATCGCACATCGCACCGACTTCGCCCCCTAGGAAATCACCCGGGGGTTACCCAGTGGTACCACTAAACCGAATCCCGCTCGGCCGCGGCCCCCGGTGTTTCTTCCCGCCCGCGCCGCCGCGCAGTCCTGTGCGCCGCGGGACCCGAGCGAAAGATGCGCTAAATGCCGCTTTCGCCGGGGCTGTCGGCGTAGTCTCCTCCCGTACGGGTCCACTCATCGACGCCGCGAGGAACAACGGAGGTTCCGTCTCGATGAGCACAGCCGACGCGTTTCCCCAGGGCCCGCGCCCCTACCGAGTCGTGCAGTGGGCGACGGGCGCGGTCGGCCGGAGCGTGATCAGCGGGGTCCTCGCCCGGGACGACATGGAGCTGGCCGGCGTCTGGGTGCACGCGCCCGAAAAGGCCGGAACCGACGCCGGTGTCCTCGCCGGACGCGACCCCGCCGGGGTCATCGCGACCGCCGACCTCGACGACATCCTCGCGCTCGACGCCGACTGCGTCGTCTACGCGCCGAGCCCGACGCCCGACAGGTCGGCCGAACTCGACCTCGTCTGCGCGCTGCTGTCGTCCGGCAAGAACGTCGTCTCCCTGAACGGCTTCCTCTACCCC
Source organism: Actinomadura sp. 7K534 (assembly GCF_004348575.1). Classification (NCBI taxonomy): domain Bacteria; kingdom Bacillati; phylum Actinomycetota; class Actinomycetes; order Streptosporangiales; family Thermomonosporaceae; genus Actinomadura; species Actinomadura sp. 7K534. The sequence continues at coordinate 23,518 of NZ_SMKB01000097.1, read as the reverse complement.
CGGGCGCACGGCCCGCACTACGTGAACGAACTGGAGCAGGCGTGCAAGCGGGGCCGCGCCTCGGTGCACGGCAGCGGGATCAGCAACGGCTTCATGGCCGACGCCATGCCGCTGATGCTGACGCGGCTGTCCCGGCGGATCACCCACGTCTACGCCCGGGAGGTCTCCGACTTCGCGCGGCACCCGTCCTGGCGGATGGTCCACCGGATGCTCGGCTTCGGCAAGGACGAGGACGCCTACCGGCGCGCGCTGCGGCCCGCCCGCACCGCGATGAGGGCGCTGTACTCGGAGAGCCTGCACCTGGTCGCCGCCGGGCTCGGGATCGACCTGGACGAAGTCGACCTCGACGTAGACCACCGGCTCGCCCGCACCGACCTCACCACCGCCGCCGGGCCGATCCCGCGCGGGACGGTCGCGGCCGCCCGCTGGCGGTTCAGCGGCCTGGCCGGCGGACGCCCCGTGATCACCATCGAGGTCGTGCACAAGGCCAGCGCCGGGGAGATGTGCGAAGAGTGGGGCCGTCCCGGGTACTCGCTCCGGGTGGACGGCGAGCCCTCCCTCACGCTGGCGGCCGACAGCGAGTGGGTGTCCGATCCGATCTCCGCCGCCACCGCCCACGCGCTGAACGCCGTCCCGGCCGTCTGCGCCGCCGAGCCGGGCATCCGCACCCACCTCGACCTCCCGATGATCGGCGGCCGGATGCGGGTCTGAGCGCGGCGGCTATCGTGGGCGGCGGGCCCGTCGACGGAGGGAGCACGACATGAGCGTCCAGGAGGTCGAGGGAGGCCGGTTCGTCCGGCAGGCGAACCGCTTCACCGAGCGGATCACCGCCGACGGGTCGAGCGGCCTGCCCGCCGAGCCCGGCCGCTACCGGCTCTTCGTCTCGTACGCGTGCCCGTGGGCGCAGCGCACCCTGATCGTCCGGCGCCTGCTCGGCCTGGAGGACGCGATCAGCGTCGCCGTCGTCGACCCGATCCGCGACGAGCGCGGCTGGCGCCTCCCGGAGCGCGACCCCGTCACCGGCGCGGTGTTCCTCTCGGAGCTGTACCTCGGCACCGACCCGTCGTTCGAGGGCCGCTACACCGTCCCGTGCATCTGGGACACCGGGACAGGGCGCCTGGTCACCAACGACTTCCCGAACATCACCACGATGATGGAGACGGAGTTCACCGCCCATTACCGCCCGGACGCGCCCGACCTTTACCCGGAGGCGCTCCGTCCCGAGATCGACGAGCTGAACGACCTCGTCTACCGGACCGTCAACAACGGCGTCTACAAGTCCGGGTTCGCCACCGCCCAGGACGCCTACGAGGACGCGGTAGAGGCCCTCTTCGCCACCCTCGACCAGCTGGAGGAGCGCCTCTCCGGCCGCCGCTACCTGTTCGGCGACGAGATCACCGAGGCCGACGTCCGGCTGTACCCGACGCTCGCGCGCTTCGACGCCGTGTACTACTCGCACTTCAAGTGCAACGTGCGGCACCTGACGGACTACCCGAACCTGTGGGGCTACGCCCGCGACCTGTACTCGGTCCCCGCGTTCGGCGAGACCACGAACTTCGACCACATCAAGCGCCACTACTACGTGACGCAGCGCAACATCAACCCGTCCGGGGTCGTCCCCAAGGGCCCCTTCATCGACTGGACCGCACCGCACGACCGGGATCGCTGACCTCGGCACGTCGTTATGCTGACGAACCGCAACAGCCGCAACGAGAGAGACGAACCCGACCATGCGTAGCCAGTTCTTCGGAAACATGGACCAGGGGCAGCAGCTCCCCGGCCACTTCGCCCTCCAGAACTCCAAGATGCTCCGGATCCACCTCAACGGCGACGTCCTGGCGCGCCAGGGCTCCATGGTGGCCTTCCAGGGCCAGATGGAGTTCGACTACGAGGGCGCCGGCGGCATCGGCAAGTTCATGAAGAAGGCCCTCACCGGCGAGGGCGTCCCGACAATGCGCGTGAAGGGCCAGGGCCTGCTGTTCGTCGCCAACGACGCCGACGACATCCACCTGTTCTACCTGGAGAACGAGGGACTGACCGTCAACGGCGCCAACATCCTCGCCTACGACGCGCACCTGCAGTCCGACATCCAGCGCGTCCAGGGCGCGGGCATCGCCGCGGGCGGCCTGTTCAACACCACGCTCACGGGTACCGGCTGGGTCGCCCTGACCACGCACGGCACCCCCGTCATGCTCGACGCCGGCCGCGCCCCCACCTTCGTGGACGGCCAGTCCGCCGTCGCGTGGAGCACCGCCCTCCAGGTGGGCGTCAACCGCACCTTCAAGGCGAGCGCCCTCATCGGCCGCGGCAGCGGCGAGGCCATGCAGCTGGCCTTCCAGGGCCAGGGCTTCGTTCTGGTCCAGGCCAGCGAAGGCCCGACGGTGGCCCCGCACACCCACTGAGCCGGCACGGCACAGGCGCCTCTAGCCGAAGTTACGGTCCTAACTTCGGCGAGTAGCGCCGAACGGAACGCACCCGCCCCGGCTGCGGGAAACCTGATCGCGCGGCGAGCCGCCGGGCGATGCGGCGATCACGCGCGGGTCCCCCGGCGGGACGGCAGTCCAGGGGCTGACCGCCGAGGACAATGCCATCAAACACAGCCGGAACGAGTAGCCTTGACGCGTCTAAGAAATTACCTGCGAGCTGCGGAAGAGGGCGATCTCCGCCGTGTCGACAGAGTCGTCGCAATCTAGTGCCGACCCAACGATGACTGACTTCGGTGCCAACGAGTGGCTGGTCGACGAGCTGTACCAGAAGTACCTCGAGGACCCGACCTCGGTTGATGAGGCTTGGTGGAGCTTCTTCTCGGACTACCAGCCGGACAGCCGGCCGGGTTCGGTGAAGTCCGCGTCCCCCGGGGCGCCCCAGGCACCCGACGGGAGCGCCGCCCCGAAGTCCCCGAACGGTACCGCGGCCGCCCCGCCGACACCCGCGCGGCCGGTCGAGCCCCCCAAGGCCCCCTCGAAGGGCGCCCCGCCGAAGGGCAAGGCGAAGGCCGCGCCGAAGGCCGACAAGAAGCCGGCGCCCCCGCCGGTGCCCGAGGGCGCCGAAGAGGTGCGGCTGCGCGGTGTCGCCGCCCGGACGGCCAGCAACATGGAGACGAGCCTGGGGGTGCCGACCGCGACGAGCGTGCGGACCATCCCGGCCAAGTTGCTGATCGACAACCGGATCGTCATCAACAACCACCTGAAGCGGGGCCGCGGCGGCAAGGTGTCGTTCACGCACCTGATCGGGTACGCGACGGTCAAGGCGCTCGCCGCGATGCCGGAGATGAACGCCGCGTACACCGAGGTGGACGGCAAGCCGGTCATGATCCGGCCGGAGCACGTGAACTTCGGGCTGGCGATCGACCTGCAGCGCGGCGACGGGACGCGGCAGCTGGTGGTGCCGAGCATCAAGGCCGCCGAGACGCTGGACTTCCGCCAGTTCTGGGCCGCCTACGAGGAGATCGTCCGCAAGGCGCGCAACAACAAGCTCACCATCGAGGACTACCAGGGCACCACGATCAGCCTGACGAACCCGGGCACGATCGGGACGGTGCACTCGGTGCCGCGGCTGATGGCCGGCCAGGGGGCGATCATCGGCGTCGGCTCGATGGAGTACCCGGCGGAGTTCGCGGGCGCGTCCAGCGACACGCTGTCGCGGATGGGGATCAGCAAGGTGATGACGCTGACCTCCACCTACGACCACCGGATCATCCAGGGCGCGCAGTCCGGCGACTTCCTGCGCCGCATCCACGAGCTGCTGCTCGGCGCGGACGGCTTCTACGACGAGATCTTCGAGGCGCTGCGCATCCCGTACGAGCCGGTGCGCTGGGTCAAGGACATCTCCGCGTCGCACGAGGACGACGTCGCCAAGGTCGCCCGCGTCCACGAGCTGATCCACGCCTACCGGGTGCGCGGCCACCTGATGGCCGACACCGACCCGCTCGAGTACAAGCAGCGGCGGCACCCCGACCTGGACATCCTGCAGCACGGCCTGACCCTGTGGGACCTGGAGCGCGAGTTCGCGACCGGCGGGTTCGGCGGCAAGGCCACGATGAAGCTGCGCGACATCCTCGGCGTGCTGCGGATGGCCTACTGCCGCACCGTCGGCATCGAGTACATGCACATCCAGGACCCGGAGGAGCGGGCCTGGATCCAGGAGCGCGTGGAGGTCCCGCACGACAAGCCGTCGCGCGAGGAGCAGCTGCACGTGCTGCGCCGGCTGAACAGCGCCGAGGCGTTCGAGACGTTCCTGCAGACGAAGTTCGTCGGGCAGAAGCGGTTCTCGCTGGAGGGCGGCGAGTCCGTCATCCCGCTGCTGGACTCGGTGATCTCGGCGGCGGCGAAGGCCAGCCTGGACGAGGTCGTCATCGGCATGGCGCACCGCGGCCGGCTGAACGTCCTCGCGAACATCGTCGGCAAGTCCTACGGGCAGATCTTCGGCGAGTTCGAGGGCAACCTCGACCCGCGCAGCGCGCAGGGCTCCGGTGACGTGAAGTACCACCTCGGCGCGTCCGGGGACTTCGTCGCCGACGACGGCTCCAAGATCCACTGCGAGCTGGTGGCGAACCCCTCGCACCTGGAGACGGTCGACCCGGTCCTGGAGGGCGTCGTCCGCGCCAAGCAGGACGTGCTCGACGTCGGCGAGGCCGGGTTCAGCGTGCTGCCCGTGCTGCTGCACGGCGACGCCGCGTTCGCCGGGCAGGGCGTGGTCGCGGAGACGCTGAACCTGTCGCAGCTGCGCGGCTACCGCACCGGCGGCACCGTGCACGTGGTGATCAACAACCAGGTGGGCTTCACCACCGCGCCCGAGTACTCGCGGTCCAGCGTCTACTCCACCGACGTGGCCCGGATGATCCAGGCGCCGATCTTCCACGTCAACGGCGACGACCCGGAGGTGTGCGCGCGGGTCGCGCGGCTGGCCTTCGAGTACCGGCAGACGTTCAAGAAGGACGTCGTCATCGACATGGTCTGCTACCGGCGCCGGGGCCACAACGAGGGCGAGAACCCCTCGTTCACCCAGCCGCTGATGTACGACCTGATCGACGCGAAGCGCTCGGTGCGCAAGCTGTACACCGAGGCGCTGATCGGCCGCGGCGACATCACGGTCGAGGAGGCCGAGCAGGCGCTCCGCGACTACCAGGAGCAGCTGGAGCGCGCCTTCACCGAGACCCGCGAGGCGGTGAAGAAGCCGCAGGAGCCGGGCTCGGTCGTGAAGCCGGACGTCGAGGAGCGCATCCCGATCGACCACGGCAAGGCGCCGACGGCGATCCCGCAGGAGACCGTGAAGCGGCTGATCGAGTCGCAGGTCAGCCTGCCGGAGGGCTTCACCCCGCACCCGCGGCTGCAGCCGATCCTGCAGCGCCGCGCGCAGATGATCGAGGACGACGCGATCGACTGGGCAACCGGCGAGCTGCTGGCGATGGGCTCACTGCTGATCGACGGCCACCCGGTGCGGCTCGTCGGCCAGGACACCCGGCGCGGGACGTTCGGCCAGCGGCACGCGGTCCTCGTCGACCGCAAGACCGGCGAGGAGTACACCCCGCTCAAGCAGTTCGGGCAGGGCGTGTCGAAGTTCTACGTGCACGACTCGCTGCTCAGCGAGTACGCGGCGATGGGCTTCGAGTACGGCTACTCGATGACCCGCCCGGACGCGCTGGTCTGCTGGGAGGCCCAGTTCGGCGACTTCGCCAACGGCGCCCAGAACATCGTGGACGAGTACATCTCGTCGGGCGAGCAGAAGTGGGGCCAGCACTCCGGCGTCGTGCTGCTGCTGCCGCACGGCTACGAGGGCCAGGGCCCGGACCACTCGTCGGCGCGCATCGAGCGCTACCTGCAGCTGTGCGCGCAGGACAACATGACCGTGGTGTACCCGACGACCCCGTCGAACTACTTCCACCTGCTGCGCTGGCAGGTGCTGTCGGGCCGGCACAAGCCGCTGGTCGTGTTCACGCCGAAGTCGCTGCTGCGGCTGAAGGCGGCGACGTCCGCCGTCGCGGAGATCACCGGCGGCGCGTTCCTGCCGGTGATCCCGGAGAGCGACCCGGCGATCGACCCGAAGGGCGTGCGGCGGGTGCTGCTCACCACCGGCAAGATCTACTACGACCTGGTGAAGGCGCGGCAGAGCGCGGGCGCGACCGACACCGCGATGATCCGGGTCGAGCGGCTGTACCCGCCGCCGGTGGACGAGATCAAGGCGGAGCTGGCCAAGTACCCGTCGGACGTCGAGGTCGTGTGGGTGCAGGACGAGCCGGCGAACATGGGCGCCTGGCCGTTCATGGCGCTGAAGCTGCCGCACCACATCGAGGGCCTGCGGATGTCGCGGGTGTCGCGTCCGGCGTCGTCGTCGCCGGCCGTGGGTTCGGCGAAGCTGCACCAGGCGGAGCAGGAGGCCCTCATCGCCCGGGTGTTCGGCGAGCAGAAGTAGCCGGTCGCCGGGGTCTCCCCCGGCGGGGATGACGTGGGTCCGAGGGCTCCGGTGCGCCGCACCGGAGCCCTCGGTGTCGTGGGCAGCATCGTAGGAAGTGGAAATCCAGGACCATGTACTTCACCGATCGGGGCATCGAGGAGCTGACGGACCGGCGCGGGGAGGAGGAGGTCAGCCTGACGTGGCTGGCGGAGCGGCTCCGCGAGTTCGTGGACCTCAACCCCGAGTTCGAGACGCCCGTCGACCGGCTCGCCACCTGGCTGGCGCGGCTGGACGACGAGGACGACGACGGGTGACCCCGGTGGTGGCCGGGACCGCCCCGGTTCCGGCCGGAAACGCGATACATCTTGACTTTTGGCGAACGCGACATATCGTGTTTACTGGTCACAGAACGCTCGGACGAAGGGGCAGAGCCCGATGTCGCGCTGGACGATCGACGAACCGACCACCCTCGACTTCGACGGCGTCGTCGCGCTGCGCGCCACGCTGATCGCGGGGGACGTCTCCGTGCTCGCCTCGGACGAGCGGCCGTCCGTGCTGGTCGGCGACGTCGAGGGACCGCCGCTGATGATCACCCATGAGGCCGGGATGCTGACGATCACCCACGAGAAGCTGTGGGAGGGCGTGCTGAGCTGGCTGCGCACCCAGAAGTGCCGCGCGTCCATCACGGTGACCGTCCCGCACGACTGCCCCGTCACCCTCAACCTGGTGTCGGCGGACGCGGTCGTGACCGGCATGAAGGCCCGCACGTCCATCAAGAGCGCCTCCGGCGACGTGACGCTCGACGAGGTCGCGGGCGCGATCGACGCCAACACCGTCTCCGGCGCGATCGAGGCGCAGGGCCTGGACGGGACGGTGTCGTTCACGTCCGTGGCCGGCGACCTGTCGCTGGCCGGCGGGTCGCTCGACCGGCTGGCGGCGCGGGCGGTCAGCGGGCGCATCGCCGCCGACGTCGACCTGGCGGCCGGCAGCCGCGTCGACGTCAACACCGTCTCCGGCGAGGTCGCGCTGCGCATCCCCGAGTCCGCGGACGCGCAGGTCGTGCTGAACTCGGCCGCCGGGCGGATCGACACGTCCTTCCCCGAGCTCGGCGAGCAGGACCGGCCCGTGGCCCGCAGTGTCGCCGGGAAGCTCGGGAACGGCTCGGGACGGCTCACCGTCAACACCGTGTCCGGCCCGGTCACCCTCATCGGCCGCGACGACGCACCCGGCACCACCGCACCCCGGATGGAGAAGTGAGGACCACGTGAGCCCCGTTTTCGGCCACGGTCGCCTGCGGCTGTACCTGCTGAAGCTGCTGGAGGAGAGCCCGCGGCACGGCTACGAGGTGATCCGGCACCTGCAGGACCGGTTCCTCGGGGTCTACTCCCCCTCCCCCGGCACGATCTACCCGCGGCTGGCCCGGCTGGAGTCGGAGGGCCTGGTCACCCACGAGGTGATCAAGGGCAAGAAGGTGTACTCGCTGACCGACAAGGGCCGCGAGGAGCTGGAGCGCCGGATGGACGAGCTGGCGGACCTGGAGGAGGAGATCTCCGCGTCCGCGCAGGAGTTCGCGCGCGGGGTGCAGGAGGACGTCCGGCAGACCGTCCGGACGCTGCGCGAGGAGCTCACCCAGGCCGCCCGCACGATGCGCGACCAGGGCAGGGCCACGTCCAAGGAGGCGTGGAAGGAGACCGCCGACCGGCAGAAGGACGAGTGGCGGCGGCAGAAGGAGTACTGGCGCGAGCAGAAGCAGGCGTGGAAGGAGGAGTGGCGGCAGAACTGGGACGACGCGTGGAAGACCGCGACCGGCACCCGCGAGGACGTCGCCCGCCTCAAGCTGGAGCGCCTGCTCCGCACGTTCGTCGAGGACGTCCGCAAGTCCGCCGTGAAGTCACGGCTGGACGATGACGGCCTCGCCGCCGTCCAGGCGATCCTCGACGAGGCCCGCGCCCGCCTGAACGACGAGGTCCTCCACCGGAAGCCCGGCGAGGACGAGGACGCGGACCCTGGCGAGAGCCGGGACGGCGGCACGCCGTGACCGGGACGCCCCGGCCACGGCGCCGCCTGCTCACGGCGTGAAGACGACCTTCCCGAAGAGGTCGCCGGTCTCCATCGCGGCGAAACCCTCCCTTGCCTGGCTCAGCGGGAGCGTCCGGTCGATCAGCGGCCTGGTCCCCGTCTTGACCAGGAACCGCGCCAGCCGCTCCAGCTGGTCGCGCGTCCCCATGGTGGAGCCGACCACCTGCAGCTGGAGGAAGAACACCCGGTTCAGCTCCGCGGGCGGCACCTGGCCGCTGGTGGCGCCCGACACCACGATCCGGCCGCCCGGCCGCAGCGACTTCAGCGAGTGCGACCACGTCGCCTGCCCGACCGTCTCGATGACGGCGTCCACCCGCTCGGGGAGCCGCGCGCCCGTCTCCAGGACCGCGTCCGCCCCGAGCTCCCGCGCCCGCCTGCGCTTGGCCTCGCTGCGGCTGGTCGCGTAGACGCGGAAGCCGGCCGCCGACGCGAGCGCGATCGCGGCGGTCGCGACGCCGCCGCCCGCGCCCTGCACCAGGACGGACGAGCCGGGCTGCAGCCCCGCCTTGTCGAACAGCATCCGGTAGGCGGTGAGCCACGCGGTCGGCAGGCAGGCCGCCTCCTCGAACGACAGCTCGGCGGGCTTCGGGACGAGGTTGCGGCGCGGCACCGCGACCCGCTCGGCCAGCGTCCCCGGATGGGTCTCCGACAGCAGCGACCGCTTCGGGTCGAGGGTCTCGTCGCCGCCGCCCCGCGCCGGGTCGCCGATCACCGAGTGGACGATGACCTCGTTGCCGTCCTCGTCGGTCCCGGCCGCGTCGCAGCCGAGGATCATCGGGAGCCTGTCGGCGGGCAGGCCGACGCCCTTGAGCGACCACAGGTCGTGGTGGTTGAGCGCCGCGGCCTTCACCGTGACGGTCGTCCAGCCGTCCGGTACCTCGGGTTCGGGCGCCTCCCCCACGGTCAGCCCGGTCAGCGGATTGTCTGCGTCGATCTGCGTAGCGGTGACAGCGAACATGAACGCACACTAACGGCCCGGCCGGAACGGCGGGCGGCCCGCCCCCGGACGGGAGGCGGGCCGCCTGCGGAACCGGTCAGAGGACCTTGGACAGGAAGTCCTGCGTGCGCTGGTGCTGCGGGTTCGCGAGGACCTCGCGGGGCGTGCCCTCCTCGACCACGACGCCGTCGTCCATGAAGACCAGCGAGTCGCCGACCTCGCGGGCGAAGCCCATCTCGTGGGTGACCACGACCATGGTCATGCCGCTGAGGGCGAGCTGCTTCATGACGTCCAGGACCTCCCCGACGAGCTCGGGGTCCAGCGCGGAGGTCGGCTCGTCGAACAGCATTAGCGCGGGCTCCATGGCGAGCGCCCGCGCGATCGCCACCCGCTGCTGCTGCCCGCCGGACAGCTGCGACGGGTACACCTGCGCCTTGTCGGCCAGCCCGACGCGCTCCAGCAGGGTGAGCGCCCGCGACCTGACCTGGTCCTTCGGCTGGCGCTTGACCCACACCGGCGCCCCCATGACGTTCTCCAGCGCCGTCATGTGGGGGAAGAGGTTGAACCGCTGGAACACCATGCCGATCTCGCGGCGCTGCGCGGAGACCTCCCGGTCGCGCAGCTCGTAGAGCTTGCCGCCCTGCTGCCGGTAGCCGACCAGGTGGCCGTTCACCCACAGCCGGCCCGCGTTGATCTTCTCCAGGTGGTTGATGCAGCGCAGGAACGTCGACTTGCCGGACCCGGACGGGCCGACGACGCACATCACCTCGCCCTGCCGCACCTCCAGGTCGATGCCCTTCAGCACCTCCAGCCGGCCGAACGACTTGTGCACCCGCTCGGCCTTCACCATCAGCCCGCCGCTCTCCGGCGCCGGCGTCTTGGCGAGGGGATCGGTCACGTTGTCACCTCCGCTCATTGGCCGCCGCCTCCGCCCCGGAAGCGCATCCGCTGCACGCGCGCCGACCCGTTCTTGCCGACGCCCCGGCTGAAGTGCCGCTCGATGTAGTACTGGGCGATCATCAGCACCGAGGACAGCAGCAGGTACCACAGGCACGCCATCACCAGCATCGGGATGATCTTGTAGGTGCTGGCGTAGATGGTCTGCGCGGTGAAGGTCAGCTCGGAGAACGGGACGGCCGCGACCAGCGAGGTGTTCTTCATCATGGAGAGCACCTCGTTGCCGGTCGGCGGCACGATGACCCGCATCGCCTGCGGCAGCACGATCCGGCGCATGGTCTGCATCCGGGACATGCCGAGCGCGCTCGCCGCCTCCTGCTGGCCCTCGTCCACCGACAGGATCCCGGCCCGGACGATCTCCGCCATGTAGGCGGCCTCGTTGAGGATCAGGCCGAGCCCCGCGGCGAGCATCGGGGTCACCAGCGCCTGGGTCTGCCACGTCTGGAACTCGGGCCCGAACGGGATGCCGATCCCCACGGTCGGGAACAGGCTGCCGATCGCGCCCCAGATGAGCAGCTGCGTGTACAGCGGGGTGCCGCGGAAGAACCACAGGTAGAACCAGGCCGCCCCGCTCAGCAGCGGGTTGGCCGACAGGCGCATCAGCGCGAGGACCGTCCCGAGCACCATGCCGCCGATCATGGCGGCGATGGTCAGCAGGATCGTGTTGCGGACACCGCGCAGCACCGCGTCCGAGGTGATGTACTTCCGCTGCTCGGGCCACTCCAGCGCGTCGCTCGTCAACAGGAAGTTGATGAACATCGCGACGAGGACCACCACGACCGCCGCGGCGACCCAGCGGCCGGGATGCCGGACGGGGACGGCCCGAATCGCTTCGGGCCGTCCCTTCTCGACGTCGTCGTCGACCGTCATGCGATCAGCTCTCGGCGGCGTTGATCTTCGGTTCCGTGATCGCGCCGCTCTCCACGCCGTTGTCCGTCAGGATCTTCGTGTAGGTGCCGTCGGCGATCAGGGCCTTGACGGCGCCGAGGACGGCGTCCTTGAACTGGCCGGCGTTCTTGCCGAGCGCGTAGCCGTAGGGCGCGGTGTCGTAGGTCTCGCCGATGATCTCCAGCTTGCCGGTCTTCTTCACCGCGTCGCCGATGATCGGCGAGTCGGCGGCCATCGCGTCGATCTTGCCCGCGACGAGGTCGTTGTTCACCTCGGTCTGCTGCTTGCGGACGACCTGCTTGATGGCCGGCTTGCCCGCGTCGGTGCACTCCTTGCTCTTCGCGGTCAGGTCCTCGACCTGCACGGTGCCCTGCTGGACGCCGATGCTCTTGCCGCAGGCGTCGTCGGGGTTGACGCCCTTCGGGTTGCCGGTGAGCGCGGCCCAGGAGGTCCCGGCCGTGTAGTAGGTGACGAAGTCGACGGCCTTCTCGCGCTCCTTGTTGTCGGTGAACGAGGAGACGCCGATCTCGTACTTGCCGGACTGGACGCCCGGGATGATCGTGTCGAAGCCCGCGTTGTGGTACTCGGTCTTCAGGCCGAGCTTGGCGGCGACGGCGTCGAAGAGCTCGATGTCCCAGCCGACGATCTTCTGCGAGGCGGGGTCGACCGACTCGTTCGGCGGGTAGGACGCGTCCACGCCGACGACGATCTTGCCGTCGCTCTTGATCGCGTCCGGGACCATGGCGCTCAGCTCGGCGTCCGCACTCGTGTTCGCGGCGCCGGAGCCGCCCGAGCCTTCCGTGTCGTCACCGTTGTCGCCACATGCGGACAGGGCGAGGGCGCCCGTCAGCACGAGCGCGCTCGCCGCGACGGCGCGGCGGCGCAGAGAACCGATGATCATGGTCCCCCTCCAAGTGGTTGCGTTGGATCCGGAACGGATCCAAAGGTCAGGTGCATATTTTGGCGTATAACGCCCCTGATCTGGATAAAGGGTCCGAAACAATCACGCAACGGCTCCGCCCGCCGCGCCCCCGGCAACCGCCCAGGTAGACGCCTCGGCCTGCCTGTGGTCACCGTCACGTGACGGTTGCCACCACCCTGCGCCCAGGGTCCGCCAGAACCTGTATGAGAGAATCGGACAACGGGTGACCCCCGTACGTCGCGAGATGACCTCCAGGTGACCGGCCACCACGCCGCACCACCGCGGCGGCATCGCAAGAAAGCCAACTTTCACTGACAGGGGTCGCTGTGGCTGCTGAGCCCAATCCCAACGAACCGTCCTCGTACGACGACGATCCGGCGTTCCCGCTGCACCGCGGCGGCAAGCTGGAAATGCGCTCGACCATTCCGGTGCGCAACAAAGACGATCTCTCGCTGGCCTACACCCCCGGCGTCGCCCGGGTGTGCACCGCGATCGCCGACCACCCCGAGCTGGCCTACGACTACACCTGGACGTCCAGGGTCGTCGCCGTCGTGACCGACGGCACCGCCGTGCTCGGGCTCGGCGACATCGGCCCGGCCGCCTCCATGCCGGTCATGGAGGGCAAGTCCCTGCTGTTCAAGGAGTTCGCCGACGTCGACTCCGTGCCCATCGCGCTGAGCACCACGGACGTGGACGAGATCGTCGACACCGTGATCCGGATGGCGCCGAGCTTCGGCGGCATCAACCTGGAGGACATCAGCGCCCCGCGCTGCTTCGAGATCGAGGACCGGCTCCGCGCCGCGCTCGACATCCCCGTCTTCCACGACGACCAGCACGGCACCGCCATCGTCGCGCTCGCCGCGCTCAAGAACGCGGCGCGCCTGGTCGGCAAGCCGCTGTCGGAGCTGCGCGCCGTCGTGGCGGGCGCGGGCGCGTCCGGCATCGCCGTCTCCAAGATGCTGATCGAGGGCGGCATCGGCGACATAGCGCTGTCCGACAGCAAGGGCCTCATCTACCAGGGGCGGGACGGCCTCAACCCGGTCAAGACGAAGATCGCCGAGATCACCAACCGGTCGTGCCTCAAGGGCTCCACCGAGGAGGCGCTGCGCGGCGCCGACGTTTTCATAGGGCTGTCCGGCGGCACCGTGCAGGAGTCGTGCGTCGCGACGATGTCGGAGCACGCGATCGTCTTCGCGCTGTCCAACCCCACCCCCGAGGTGCACCCCGAGGTCGCGCTCCGGCACGCCAAGGTCGTGGCGACCGGCCGCAGCGACTACCCGAACCAGATCAACAACGTGCTGGCGTTCCCGGGCATCTTCCGCGGCGCGCTGGACGTCCGCGCGTCCGCGATCACCGAGGGCATGAAGCTGGCGGCGGCCAACGCGCTGGCCGACATCGTCGGGGACGACCTGAAGCCCGACTACGTCATCCCCGGCCCGTTCGACGACCGCGTCGCCCCGGCCGTCACCGCGGCGGTGGCCGAGCAGGCCCGCAAGGACGGCGTCAACCGGATCTGATCCGGTCCCCGATGTGATTTCTCCGGGCGGCCGCCCGCCCCGCATCCGTTGGATTCGCGGGCCGGGCGGCCCCCGGCCACGGGCATTTTCTCGCCACGAACACGTATGTTCTTCGTCATGTGGGAATAACTCCTGGCCAATCTGGTCGAGTCCGTCAGGAGGGCCTGTGAACCTCGCCTCTTACGCAGACCTGGCGGTCGACCTCGTGAACACGCGGCGCGACCAGGAGGACGACCTGCGCGACCTCGAAGGGCTGCGGGCCCTGCTGTCGCAGCGGCCGCATCTCGGGGGGCGGATCGCGCACCGCGAGCTCGACGCCATGCGCGCGCTGCGCGACCAGCTCCGCGCGATCATCGTCGCGGCCGCCCGCGGGGACGAGGACGACGCCGTCGAGCGCCTCAACACGCTGCTCATCCACCACCCGGTCCACCCGCAGCTGGCACGGCACGACGGCCAGGGGTGGCATCTGCACTTCAACGAGTCCGGCTCGATACCGGACCGTTATGCCGCGCGGACCGCCATGGGCCTCGCCGCGGAGATCGCAGCCGAGGGCGTCGGCCGGTTCGGGCTCTGCCGGGCGGAGGGCTGCGGCCGGGTGTTCCTCGACACCACCGCGAGCCGCTCGCGCCGCTACTGCTGCGACCGCTGCGCCGGACGGGCCGGCGTGACCGCCGCCTGCAGCCCGATCGCACCGCGCGTGACCGTCCCGGCGCGCGAGAGCGGCCAGTAGCGGGCGACGACCCGTCCCACGACGAGCCGGTCGGGCACCGCGCCGAAGTCCCAGCTGTCGCGGCGGCCCGCGGCCGCCTGGTTGTCGCTCTCCAGCCACCACCCGCCGCCGTCCGCGCGGACGGCGCGCTTGACGATGAGGAGCTCCGGCCGCTCCGGGTGCCGCGCGACGACGACGTCGCCGGGCACGGGGCGCGCCCCCGCGCGCACCAGCAGCCAGTCCCCCGGCCGCAGCCCCGGCAGCATCGAGTCCCCGGTGACCTCGACGGCCCGCAGCCGCCGCGGCACGGCCGCCGCGAGCACCGCCGCCGCGGCGGCGAGCCCGCACAGCAGGGCGCCGCGCATCCCCATGATCCTCCTCGTCCCGCCCGCATAGATCGCGGGCCGGGGGCATCAACACGCTGGAAGGGTTCCGGGCCGCGCCGCGGTCCGGGTCTTAGGCCGAAATACCGAGCGCCCTGGCCGGACGTGGCCGGTGGCACAAGGGTAATGTCGGTGACCTGAGCATGATCCGCAACGAGGGAAGGGATGAGCAGGTGTTGCTCAAGCTTCTGCGCCCGAAGACGAAGGTCTCCGCGCACTGCGACCTGCCGTGTGGCGTCTACGACCCGGCGCAGGCCCGGATCGAGGCCGAGTCGGTCAAGGCGATCACTGAGAAGTACGCGGCCAACGAGGACCCCGAGTTCCGCGCACGGGCGATCCTGATCAAGGAGCAGCGCTCGGAGCTGGTCAAGCACCACCTGTGGGTGCTGTGGACCGACTACTTCAAGCCGCCGCACTTCGAGAAGTACCCGCAGCTCCACCAGCTGTTCAACGAGGCGACCAAGCTCGCCGGCGCCGGCGGCACCAAGGGCAGCATGGACACCAAGGTCGCAGACGACCTGCTCGCGAAGATCTCGGAGATCGACAAGATCTTCTGGGAGACCAAGCAGGGCTGACGCGCCCGGGAGCGGAGGCCCGGCCGGCCACCGGCCGGGCCTCCGCCATGTCCGGGCGGAGGTCACCCGCGGGCGGCCTTGGTGAGGGTGTCGCCGGTCAGGCGGTACACCGTCCACTCGTCCTGCGGGCGGGCGCCCAGGGACTCGTAGAACTCGATGGTGGGCCGGTTCCAGTTCAGGACCGCCCATTCGACTCGCTCGTAGCCGCGGGCGTCGGCGATCCGCGCCAGTTCGATGAGGAGCGCCTTGCCGTACCCGTGGCCGCGGGCGTCCGGATCGACGAACAGGTCCTCCAGGTAGATGCCGTGCGTGCCGTTCCAGGTGGAGAACGTCAGGAACCACAGCGAGAACCCGACGACCTTGCCCTCGTGCTCGGCGATGTGAGCGAAAACCTTGGGCTCGTCACGGAAGAGGCTGTCGCGCAGTTGCTCCTCCGTGACCTTCACCTCGTGGAGGGCGCGCTCGTATTCGGCCAGGTCGCGGATCAGGCGCATGATGTCCGGAAGGTCGTCCGGAGTCGCGGATCGGATCACACGAGCAGATTATCCGTCCTCCCTGACCGTGATGCACGCCTCGCCGCGCCGGGGTTTGGGACGCGTTCGTTGACGTCGGCGCGGACATCGGTGAGAAAGCCACGCGCGGCGAAGTCTCCGAGTGGGCTCAGCAGGCGGTAGTTTCGGTACCAGCGGGACCATCCTGCGAGGGAGTGACGTGACCGAGGAAACCGCTGCAATGCCGACCAGTACGAAGTTGTCCGTCCGCGACGTGGTGACCGTGCGGCTGCCCGCCGCGAGCGCCTACCTGTCCGTGCTGCGGACGGCCACCGCCGGCCTCGCGGCCCGGCTGGACTTCACGCTGGACGAGATAGAAGACCTGCGCATCGCCGTCGACGAGGCGTGCGCGATGCTGCTCGCCCAGGCGGTGCCCGGAACCGATCTCGTCTGCGAATTCGAGCTGACCGGGGAGGCCGTGCGCATCTCCGTCTCCGTGCTCACCGTCGACGGGGAGGAACCCAGCCGCGACACCTTCGCGTGGACGGTCCTGTCGTCGCTGGCGGGTGAGGTCGACGCCCGGGTGGGCGCCGACGACCGGGTCACCGTGACGCTGCAGAAGCGGCGCGGTGCGGCGGGGGCGCCGTGACGGAGAAGACGACCACCGAGCAGACGGCCGCGGGCCAGCCGGCGGAGCCGGCGGCGCCCGAGGTGACCGTCGAGCGCACCGAGAGCGCGGTCCCCGACCGGGCGCGGGCGCGCGCCCTGTTCGAGCGGCTCTCCCAGCTCCCCGAGGGCGACCCGGAGCGCCAGCGCATCCGCGACCAGCTCGTGGAGCTGCACCTGCCGCTGGTGGAGTACCTCGCCCGCCGCTTCCGCAACCGCGGCGAGTGGCTGGACGACCTGATCCAGGTCGCCACGATCGGGCTGATCAAGTCGATCGACCGGTTCGACCTGGAGCGCGGCGTCGAGTTCTCCACGTACGCGACCCCCACCATCGTCGGCGAGATCAAGCGGCACTTCCGGGACAAGGGCTGGGCGGTGCGCGTCCCGCGCCGGCTGCAGGAGCTCAAGCTGTCGCTGACCAAGGCGATCAGCGACCTCGCCCAGCGCGAGGGCCGGGCGCCGACCGTCAGCGAACTGGCGGCGCACCTGCAGATGAGCGAGGAGGAGGTGCTGGAGGGCCTGGAGTCGGCGAACGCCTACTCCACCGTGTCCCTGGACGCCCCCGACTCCGGCGACGAGGACGCCCCCGCGGTGGCCGACTCGCTCGGCATGGTCGACGAGTCGCTGGAGGGCGTCGAGTACCGCGAGTCCCTCAAGCCGCTGCTGGAGAAGCTGCCCGCGCGCGAGAAGAAGATCCTGCTGCTGCGGTTCTTCGGCAACATGACCCAGTCGCAGATCGCGGCGGAGCTGGGCATCTCCCAGATGCACGTGTCGCGGCTGCTCGCGCGCACCCTCGCGCAGCTGCGGGAGGGCCTCACCGCGGACGAGTGACCGGCCGGACGGCGTGATCATACGGCGCCGAGGCCCCGGGGCCTCGGCGCCGGATCATTTCTTCGTGGGCTGCTCTTTCAGGCGGTCCATGAGGCGCTGCCCCAGCGAGCGCGGCTCCCCGGGCGCCGTCTCCGCCGCCGCGGGCTCCGCGGCGTCGCGGGTGGCCTTCCCCCCGTCCCCGGCTTCTTCCTCGTCGTCGTCGAAGAGCCAGGCGGTGCTGGGCGGGCTGAGCACCGTGATCAGCGTGAGGACGGCGGCCAGCCCCAGCGGGACGGCGAACGCGAGCTGCCCGCTCTGCCACAGCGACCACGCGACCGGCAGCGCGAAGAACTGCGTCAGCACCGTGGGCGCGCGGCTCCACTGCTCGGCGCGCAGCAGCCCCCGGGCGCAGGCGAGCATGCCGAGGCCGCCCGCGAGCGCGAGGACGGTCACGCCGATCGCACTGGCCGGGTCGACCGCGGCGCCGGTGGCCGTCTCCACGCCGGTGAAGACGCCGACTCCGATGGCGGCGAGGCCCTCCGCCGCCTCCAGGGCGGCGGCGGCCTGCACGGTGATGGGGCGACGCTTCAACACGTTCGAAACCCTACTCCCGCCGGGGAGCGGCCCGGCGCCCACCCGAGAACGACGCGAACGCGGGGCGAACGCATACGGAACGCTCGATACCCTGACGCCGTGCGCGCCATGCTCATCGCCAACCCCAAGGCGACCTCCACCTCCCGGCGGGCCCGCGACATCCTGATGCGGGCCTTCTCCGGCGACCTCGACCTCGTCCTCGCCGAGACCGGCCACCGCGGCCACGCGACCGAGCTGGCCCGCCAGGCCGCCGTGAACGGCTACGACGTCGTGATCGCGCTCGGCGGCGACGGCACGGTGAACGAGGCCGTCAACGGACTGCTCGCGGACGGGCCGTCCCCCGACCTGCCTGCGCTGGCGGTACTGCCGTCCGGCAGCGCGAACGTCTTCGCGAAGACGCTGGGCCTGCCCGCCGACCCGGTCGGCGCGACGAAGTCCGTGCTGGAGGCGCTGCGCGCGGGCCGGTACCGGACGGTCGGCCTCGGGACGGCGTGCCATCAGGGCGGCGCCGAACGCTACTTCACGTTCTGCGCGGGCGTCGGACTGGACGCCGAGGTCGTCCGGGAGGTGGAGCGCCGCCGCGCCGCGGGCGCCACCGCCTACACGTCCCTGTACGTGCGGACGGCGGTCCGGCATTTCTTCACCGGCACCGACCGGAGGCGTCCCGCCCTCACCCTTGAGCAGCCGGGCCGCCCCCCGAAACCGGGGCTGTTCCTGGCCTTCGTTTCGAACACGTCACCGTGGACGTACATGAACCGCCTCCCGGTGAATCCGAGTCCCAAGGCGAACTTCGCACGCGGGCTGGACGTGTTCGGAATACGTTCACTGGATATCGGCCCGACGCTCGGGGCCGTGGCGCAGATGCTCACGGCCCGTACACGTCCGCTCCAGGGCCGGCACGTGGTCAACGTCCACGACGCTTCCGAGGTCACGCTGCGTGCGGAGCGTCCGGTGGCCTTCCAGCTGGACGGCGACTACCTTGGCGAACAGGACAGTGTGACGTTCCGCTCAGTTCCCAAGGCGCTGCGGGTCGTCATCTGAACCGGCCCACGAGAATGCGCGATCTCATGGCCGCCCAGATGAGAGCCAAGTAACACGATCGTCTTCCGGGTGTGACACATGCGACACCCATACTTTGAGAATCCTTTCTCAAAGGTCTTGCGTCTGCCCGCGCCCCCCTGACACGCTCAAAGTGCGTATCCGAGACAGGGGCCCCAACGTCGCCGGCCTCCCGCTCGCAGCGCCGCCGAACATTCATCCCCGGACCTGGCCCTCGCCACCTGGGCGTTCGCGACATGTGAAACCGTTCACAAATGTGGAGTTGCTCCACACCCTGACGAAGGAGTGGACCGCATGGACTGGCGCCACCGCGCAGCCTGCCGTGACGTGGACCCCGAGCTGTTCTTCCCGATCGGCAACACCGGGCCCGCGATCCTGCAGATCGAAGAGGCCAAGCAGGTATGCCGGCGTTGTGACGTGACCGACGCCTGCCTGCGCTGGGCCCTGGAGTCCGGCCAGGACTCCGGCGTCTGGGGCGGCATGGGCGAAGACGAACGCCGCGCCCTCAAGCGCCGCAGGAACCGCAGTATTCAAAGCAGCGCCCTCGGCGTCAGGCGCTAGGCGCCTTCCTTCAACGGGCACTGCGCGCGATCGCTGCATCGCTCCGGCTCGCCTAGGGGCTCGCTGCGCGATCAGGTTTCTCGCAGGCTCGAAACCTGCCTTCGGACGCGATCGCAAGCGTTGAGGTCCTTGCGGGGTTGCTGTGGTGGCTGATGTCCGTGCGCATGGGTGCGCCTTGCTTTGCTGGTCAGGTTCGTCTGTCCAGGCGGTGGTTGTGGTCTAGGGGGATGTCCACGGTCACTTCGGTGCCGCCGCCTGGGCGGGGGGAGAAGTCCAGGCGGCCGCCCAGTTCTCCGACGATCAGGGTCCGGACGATCTGCAGGCCGAGGCTGTCGGTGCCCTCCACGTCGAAGTCGGCGGGGAGGCCGACGCCGTCGTCGGCGATGGTCGTCACCAGGCGGCGGCCGGTGGGTTCCGCGGCGTCCTCGGCGGGCGCCTCGCGGGACTCGTGGTCGCCGGCCTCCGGCCACTCCCCCCAGACCTCCACGCCGCCCCGGTCGCGCACCTCGCCCTCGCCGTAGCGGTGGGCGATGACCTCCAGCGTGCCGAAGCGGTTCACCAGGCCGTGCTCCAGGGCGTTCTGCAGGAGTTCGGTGAGCGCCATCGCGAGCGGCGTGGCGACCTCGGCGGGCAGGACGCCGAAGCTCCCGGTCCGCTTCGGCGCCACCCTGGTCTCGGGGGTGGACACCTCCGCCGCCATCGTGATCACCCGGTCGGCGATGTCGTCGAAGTCGATCAGTTCGTCGGGGGTGTGCGACAGCGTCTCGTGCACGATCGCTATGGAACCCACGCGCCGGACCGCCTCGTCCAGCGCGGCCCGTCCCTCCGGGATCTGCAGCCGCCGGGCCTGGAGCCGCAGCAGCGCCGCGACCGTCTGCAGGTTGTTCTTCACCCGGTGGTGGATCTCCCGGATGGTGGCGTCCTTCGTCAGCAGCTCCCGGTCGCGCCAGCGCAGCTCGGTCACGTCCCGGCACAGCACGACCGCGCCGATCCGCGTCCCGCCGACGACCAGCGGGATCGTCCGCAGCTGCATGATCGAGCCGCGCGACTCGACCTCCACCTCGCGGGGCGCCCGGCCGGACAGGACGACGCTCAGCGCCTCCTCCATCGGCTCGCCCGTGTCGCACAGGTCCGCGGTGATCTGCCCGAGCGACTCGCCGACCAGGTCCGCCGGGTAGCCGAGCCGCCGGTAGGCGGACTGCGCGTTGGGGCTGGCGTAGGTGACCCGGCCCGAGCGGTCCAGCCGCATCAGCCCGTCGCCGACGCGCGGCGAGCGGACCATGTTCGGCTCCTCCCCCGGCACCGGGAACCGCCCCTCGGAGATCATCGTCGCGAGGTCGCTGGCGCTCTGCAGGTAGGTCAGCTCCAGCCGGCTGGGGGTGCGCGCCGAGCTGAGGTTGGTGCTGCGCTGGATCACGCCGAGGATCTTGGCTCCGCGGCGCACCGGGATCGACTCCTCCCGGACGGGGATGCCGCTGCCCCACTCGGGGTCGCCCTCCCGGACGATGCGCCGCTCCCGCCACGCCACGTCGATCAGGCCGCGGCGGCCCGTCCGGACGACCTTGCCGACGAGGTCCTCCGGGTAGGCCGTGGGGCCGGTCGTCGGGCGCATCTGCGCGATCGCCACCCAGCCCGGCACGGTCGCACCGGTGTCGAGCGCGCCGCGCTGGCCGCGCCCCCCGCGGGACGCCGCCTCGGCGGGCAGCGCGGCCGACGACCGCAGCGGCACCCAGAGCAGCAGGTCCGCGAAGGACAGGTCGGCGAGGAGCTGCCAGTCCGACACCAGCGCGTGCAGCCACTCCAGGTCGTCCTCGGTGAGGTCGCTTTGGTCGCGGACGAGATCCGCCAAGGTAGGCACGCCACCATCATCGCCGATGCGTTCCGGTGCGGGGCCCCTCCCCCGGCCCCGGCGGCGCCCTGGCAGGATTCCCGCATGACCGCAGGACGAGACCCCCTCGCCAGGTTCCGGGACGCGGCCGCGCGGCGCGCCGAGGCCGGGCTGCGCCGGACGCTGCGCCCCCGCCCCGGCGGTCCGGACGGCCCCGCCGACCTGGCGTCCAACGACTACCTCGGGCTCGCCGGCGACCCGCGGCTGATCGAGGGGGCCGTCGCCGCCGCCCGCGCCTGGGGCACCGGCTCCACCGGGTCGCGCCTCGTCACCGGGACCACCGAGCTGCACGCCGAACTGGACCGGCGGCTCGCCGCGTTCACCGGCAGCGCCGCCGGGCTCGTCTTCTCCTCCGGCTTCCTCGCCAACCTCGGCGCCGTCACCGCCCTCGCCGGGCCCGGCACGCTCGTCGTGTCCGACCAGGTCAACCACGCCTCGATCGTGGACGCGTGCCGGCTGTCGCGGTCCCGCGTCGCGATCGTCCCGCACCGGGACGCCGACGCCGTCGAGCGGGCGCTGGCCGAACGCGACGAGGACGACGCCGTCGTCGTCACCGACGCCGTGTTCTCCGTGGACGGCGACCTCGCGCCGCTCGGCGCCCTGCACCGCGCGGCCCGCGCGCACGGCGCGCTGCTGGTGGTCGACGAGGCGCACGCGCTCGGCGTCGTCGGCGACGGCGGCCGGGGCGCCGCGCACGCCGCCGGCCTCGCGGGCGAACCGGACGTGGTCCTCACGCTCACGCTGTCGAAGTCGCTGGCGGCCCAGGGCGGCGCGGTCCTCGGCGCCCCCGAGATCATCGACACCCTCGTCGACACCGGCCGGTCGTTCATCTTCGACACCGGACTGAACCCGCCCGCCGCCGGCGCCGCGCTCGCCGCGCTGGACGTCCTCGAAGCCGACCCCGGCCTGCCGTCCCGCGCCCGCGACCGCGCCCGCCGCATCGCCGCGCTCGCGGCCGGTTCCGGCCTGGAGACCGCCGAGCCCGCCGCGGCCGTCGTCCCGGTGTACCTCGGCGAGCCGCACGCCGCCGTCCGCGCGGCCGGAACCTGCGCCGAGCACGGTCTTCGCGTCGGCTGCTTCCGCCCGCCGTCGGTGCCGAAGGGCCGCGCGTGCCTGCGCCTGACCGCCCGCGCGACGCTGGGCGAGGCGGACCTCACACGCCTCGGGGCGGCCCTGGCGGAGGTCGCTTCTTCTACCGCCCGTAGTCTGCACGCATAACATCGGGGAGAACCGGTGATGAACGTGAGGAGATGCCGTGACGGAGGTCAGGGGCGGGCCCCGGCACGGGGGCGGAGTCGACCACGGATTCGACCGGGCCTCACTCGGCGGCATCGGTAAGCGCCACCCGAACCAGGCCCCCCGCATCCCGAAGTACTACAAGCTCAAAGAGCTGCTCGTGGAGCTGATCCAGTCGCTTCCGCCGGGCAGCCCGCTACCCCCGGAGCGGACCCTCGCCGAGAAGTACGAGACGTCCCGCACCACCGTCCGCCAGGCCCTCGCCGAGCTCGTCGTCGAAGGCCGGCTCCAGCGCATCCAGGGCAAGGGCACCTTCGTCGCCAAACCGAAGGTGTCGCAGGAGCTCCAGCTCGTCAGCTACACCGAGGACATGCGGCACCACGGGCTGCGCCCCGAGACCCGCATCCTGGAGGCCGGCTACGTCAGTGCCGACGAGCGCCTCGCGACCCTCCTGTGCATCCGCCCCGGCGGCCGGGTCCTGCGCGTCCACCGGCTCCGCCTCGCCGACGGCGAGCCCATGTCGATCGACACGTCCCACCTCCCCGCCCGCCGCTTCCCGGGCCTGCGCCGCGAGCTGCCGCGGCACCGCTCCCTGTACGAGACGCTCGCCACGGCCTACGACGTCCACCTGACCGAGGCCGAGGAGACCATCGAGACCGTCCTCGCGACCCCCCACGACGCGCAGCTCCTCGGCGTGGACGTCGGCCTCCCGATGCTCCTGCTCTCCCGGCACGCCTTCGACACCACCGGCCAGCCCGTCGAATGGGCCCAGTCCCTCTACCGAGGCGACCGCTACAAGTTCATCACCCGCCTCCGCCGCTGACCTCCGCCGCTGACCTCCGCCGCTGACCCC